>JANLRE010000404.1:0-11755 GCA_031368205.1 Fimbriiglobus sp.
GAAGGCGATTTCGGCTTCACCTTTGGGAACCCATCGTCTGGTTCAGGCACTGGCAGCTTTGGTGGTTCGGCTTTCGGATTAGAACCTTGTTTTGATTGAAGTTGCTCCGACTCCGGTTCTTTCAATGGTGGCAGTTTTGGGAGGGATTCGGTCTTGATTTGCGGTTCCGATTCCATTCGCGCTGATGGTTGTGTCGCAGGTGTTGTTTTGGTAGGTACAGCCGTGTCGGGGCCAAGCAAAATCGGCTGGCGATACGGCTGGGGTAACGCACTCTTTAGGTTTTGTTTCGACAACTCTTTCGCTTGGCGGATTTCGGCGCGGGTGTTTTGCACGAAGTTGTACAGCAAGAAAAGAGCGCCCGCCGCAACGACGACCACCAGCAAATAGCCGATGGTAATATCGACGCGAAAGGCGTGTTTGGCTTGCCGTCGTCACTCCATCATCTGGTCGAAATCATCATCCGCTTTGGGTTTGGGCATGGTACACCTTACGAACAAATAATCGCAATTATCCTCTGGTGCGCTGGAGGATATAGCAGTGACCCGAGCATGTCAAGAATAATCAGACGATTTTCGACTTCGGGGGTGTAACTAAATTCTCTGTGCCTCTGTGTCTCTGTGGTAAATCCGTTTTTATGAGGCCCAGAGATTTTAGCTGCACCCACTTCGGCGTCGCAGTGAACTCACACCTTCGATGGCCTGATTGGTGTCTACGAATTGGGGATCGGCTTCTTCCGCTTGGTTTGTTTCGCCGGGGTTCGTGTTTGTTCGAGCAACTTCAGCGCGTCGGCGGCGTTTTCAAACGCCTCTTGGATGTCTTCGGCCTGTGTTAACAATTCCGTGTCATACGGTGATGTCACGAGATAACCGCCTTCTTCAGCGGGTTCGAGGTGAAGCAGCATCGCTCCGTTGCTCACCACAAAAATGTTCGCCGTTTTCACGACAGCACTCCGGAAATTGAGTCCGAGCGATCAACACAACGAGATTAGGCTAGCGATCCCTGTTGTGTTGGGGAAGGACCGTGTCAGGCATTGCTAGGCACGATCCGGCACGCTTTCGGAATCCAGTTACGTTTCCGTTCGCCCGGCTGCTTTACCGCTTGGCCTTTTTGGGCGTGACGTTTTGCCAAATCGTGATCGCGTCCGCTTTCGGCGGCGGGTTAGTGAAGTAGTGATTGCCCGTCACTAGGTGCGGTCGGCCGTCGCCCATTAGGTCGCCGACGGCGCAGGTGGGGTGGTCGCAAGAACCCTTCTCCAGCCAGTAGCGGGCGAATTGACCCGGTGCGGTTTGGTGCAAGAGAATCACCGAATCGAGGCCCAACTTGCCGCGTTCTGAAAAGACCTCTCCCGGCAACCAACTCACCGCCACCACGTCCAGCAGGCCGTCGCCGTCGAGGTCTGCGGCCACGGCACGCATCACTCCGGGCATCGTCGTCAACGGGTGATGGACGAAGGGAAACGTGCCGCGATTTTCGAGCCACTGGACGCCGTGAAACGGTTTCAGGTAGTCGCTGTCCATGGAATCGCCGTTGGTGTAGAGGACATCCAGCCGGCCGTCACCGTTCATGTCCACGAGTTGGATGCCGCTCGAGCCGTAAGCGGGGTGCGGGGCGGCGTAGATCGTCTCCTGGCGGAAGCGGCCGTCGCCCTCGTTGAGGAAGGCCACAATCGTTTCGTGATCCTGGCTGATGAGGGCGACGAAGTCGGGCTTGCCGTCGCCGTTTAGGTCAGACCGGCACGTGAATGGCCCCGTGCCGCTTATCAACGACGTGCGGCTCGAACACCGGCTTCGACCAGTCCGTCGTTCGGTTCTCCAGGTAGAGGATCTCCCCGGATTTGCGCCAACCGAAGACGGCGACCACCAGATCGAGCTTACCGTCGCCGTTGAAGTCGGCCGCCTGCACGTCGGCCACGCGCCCCACACCTTCGAGGAGCGGGATGGCCGTGAAGGTGCCGTCGGCCGCGCCGCGCAGCCAAACGACGCTGCCCGTGCGAAAATCGTTCGGATAGAAGCTCCCGAGACAGGCCACGATCACGTCCAGGTTGCCGTCGCCGTCGAGGTCCACCACTTCGGCATGACACGGGACCGGCAGCGTGGCCAAAACGCGCCAGGCCGGATTGGCCTCGTAAGGCCGCAACACGCTGACCTGGCCCGAGCGCATGTCGCAGCTCAGCACGTCCAACCGCTTCGGATCGAAGAGGTGAACGAGGTTCACGTTGGCAACCGCCGGGAAGGTGCACCCGTCGGCAGACCGGATGCCGCGACGGTTGAAACGCAGGGGCATCTCGCCGGGAGCATTTTCGGGGCGCGGCAGGGGCAATTGCAGCGGCGCTCGGGCCTCGTAGTAGCGGACAATGCTTTCCAGCGACGGGTTGGACGAAGCCAGCGTAGAATCGCGCAGGAAGTCGAAGCCCTGTTTGACTTCCTTGCGCCAGGCCGAACGGGGGAAGGTCTCGGGCGGCGGATACGCATGACAGGCACCACAGAGCGAATGCACCTGCTCGGTGGTGGCTTCCGCGACGGCGGCCGGCCCAGCGGACGCGGGGGCCGTCTCCACGGCGGGGGTACGCGGAAGTGCCCGGATCACCAACCCCGCGCTCAAACTAAAAAAGGCCACGGTCAGGCCGACGAACCCAATGAGCCGCATCATGGTCTGACTCCTTCTCCGGGCTGTCGCCCTGTACGTTGCCCTGTGCGTTGGGAATAAGCGGCCAGGGCGGCGCGGGCCGGCTCGTGCGACGGGTTGATGAGCAGGACGCTATTTAGCAATTTCAGCCCCTCGTCTTCCTGGCCATTTTGCAGCATAAACAAGCCCATTTGATACCGCGGCTCCGTCTCGTTGGGCGCGGCCAGGACGACGCTGCGCAACTGTGTGATCCGGCCATCCCGGATTTCCAGTTGACGGAGCCGGCCGTCCACCCGCGCGGACTCCTCGGCGTTTCCGCCGGCCTCCTCCAGGCAACGCAGGAGAAAGCGAAGCGCGTCCAGGTTGCTCGGGTCCGCGACGACGGCTCGCCGGAAATACGGTTCCGCCGGAGTGGTTCCTGCTTCCCGGAGTGCGAGTCGGCCCCGCTCAACCAGGACGTCGGCCCGCGCCGGCTGCTCGGCCAGGAAAGCGTCCAACACTTGCCGGGCGTCCGCGAAGCGCGCCAAGTCTTGCCAGCAACGCCCCAACCCGAGGACCACGTCAGGGCTTCTTTGTCCGCGTTCGTACAGCCAACCGTATTCGTGGGCGGCCTTTTCGGTTTGGCCGAAGTGTTCGTTGGCTTCCGCCCAAATCAACCGGGCTTCCACGGAGCCGGGCCGAAGCTCCACCGCCCGTCGGGCGTCTTCCAGGGCGTTGTGCCATTTCTGCAGCCGGCCAGAAATCTGCGCTCGCCATGCCAGTGCCCTGGGGTGACGCGGTCGCTCCGCCAGCAAATCGTCGAGACAGGCCATTGATTCCGCGAGACGCCCCGAGATCAGGTAATCCCGCGCCAGGGCTTCGAGCAGGAGGGCCGCGTCCGGGTCGCCTTTTTCCAGGCGGGACCGTACCCAGACTTCCTTGTCCCCGAGTGCGCCGCGTTCCGCCAGTAACAGGACGCGCTCCAAGGAACTCGCGGGCGTCGGGCGGTGACGGCGGTCGAACTCGTCGAGGTGGTACTCGGCGGCCTCCGGATCAGCGGCTTGCCGTTTGGACCGGGCGGCAACCAGACGGGCTTCGGCGTCGGAAGGGCGAATGCGCAGATAATCGTCCAGCACCCTACCGGCTTCCTCGAAGCGCAAGTCGGCGATCAGGGTCTCGGCGGTGTGGAGTTGATGACGGGTCCACCAGCGCAAGCCAAACAGACCGCCGCCGACTCCGGCGAGGATCAGTACTCCAGCTACGAGCAACCAACGGCGGCGGCGCGGCAGGGAATGGTTTGGCGGATTCATCGGGAAGAAGGAACCTCGCAGCCTTGTCCTGAATGGATTGCTTCCATGCTAGACGACCAGTGCCGAAAAGCCAACGGCTGTCGCAATACAGATTGGTAGGGCCGTTGTGCGTGCTTGAAATCGCACCGCGGATCACCTCACCCGATCCCTTCGACTTCTTCGTTGAGGTGGGACCAGCGTTCCTCGGCTTCGTCGAGTTGGGTGGTGACGGTTTCGACTTCCGTTTCCAGACGGAGGGCCTCGGCCTCTTTCGTGGACTTGAGCCACTGATCGGTGAGGGCTTTTTTCTGCGTGTCGAGTTGGGCGATGGTGCGTTCCAGGGTCTTCATTTCTTTGCGGATGTCTTTCTCGGATCGCGGCGCTGAGTTGTACGTCAAGGCGGGGGCGGAGGTGACCGCATCGGGCGGGAGTTTGGTCTTTTGGGTGGCGGCTAATTCGCGCTCGCCGGCTTCAATCTCTTTGTTGACCGAATACAGGTAGGCCTCGTACTGGCCGCTGTAGTTCGTCACGTGGCCGTCACGCACTTCCACAATGCAGGTCGCCACGGTCTTCAAGAAGTGCCGGTCGTGGCTCGTGAAAATGACGGTCCCCTGGTACTCCAACAGCGCGTCGGCCAGCGCTTCGACGGTGTCCACGTCCAGGTGGTTACCGGGTTCGTCCAAGATCAAGATGTTGTAATCGCTGAGCAAGATACCTGCCATGCACAACCGCGCGCGCTCGCCCCCGGACAGCACGGAGATTGATTTCTTAATCGCCTGACCGCGAAACAAGAACGACCCCGCGAGGTCCAGGACTTCTTGAATCTTCTTGCCGTTCGCGGCTTGCGAGAACAGGTAATCTTCGACCGTCTGGTTGTCCGGCAAGCTGGTGTACACGTGCTGGGCGTAGACGCCGATGGTACACCCGTGCCCCCACCGAACTTCCCCCGCCAACGGCTTGAGGGAGTTCACCAGCGTGCGGAGGAACGTCGTTTTGCCCTGGCCGTTGTCGCCGACAATCGCGGCCCGAACGCCGTGGTCGAGTTCGAGTTGAACATCGGTGGCGATTTCCCGTTCGGGGTAGCCGATCACCAAATCGCGGCACCGCAGGGCCGGACCCTTCCGCGCTTGCACCTTCGGCGCGCGGATTCGCGGGATCGGTTCGTCCATCGCGATCTGGGTGAATTCGAGCTTCTCCAGTTGCTTGCTCCGCGACTGTGCTAGCTTGGCGCTACTGGCGCGGGCACGGTTTCGCGCGATGAAGTCTTCGAGCTGGCGCTTCTTGGCCATCATGGCTTCGTTCGTCCGCTCATCCTGGAGGCGTTTCTCTTTGTGGTACTCCAGGTACGCATCCACCTTGCCGGGGAAGTTCGTCAGCTTGCCCCGCGAAAGGTCGAGGGTGTGGTTGCACGTGGCCGCCAAAAACGCCCGGTCGTGGGACACAATCAAGCACCCGGCGCGGTAACTTTGCAGGAAGTGTTCCAGCAGAATCTGGGTCCGCAGGTCGAGGAAGTTGGTCGGTTCGTCTAGCATCAACAGGTTCGGTTCGTGCAACAGCAGCGCGGACAACTTGACGCGGGTTTGCCACCCGCCGGACAGCTTCGCAATCGGCCCATCAAGGTAGGCGCCCTTCAGTTCAAACCGCCCCGCGATTTCGCCACATTTCCAATCCGGTTGGCCGCTGTCCCGCATCAAAAATTCAAGCGAGGTCTCACCGGGCAAGAACGGGTCGTGTTGCCGGAGGTACCCGAGACGGAGGTTTGGATGCCGGATGACTTCACCGCTATCGAGTTCTTCTTCGCCCAGCAAAACGCGCAGGAGCGTACTCTTGCCCGCACCGTTTCGGCCAATGAACCCGACTTTTGTGTTGTCGCTAATCGTGGCTTCCGCACCATCGAGTAGTACCTGTTCGCCGTAGCGCTTGTGAGCTTTTGTGATTTGGAGCAGACTAGCCATCGCAACTAAAATCCTCAGGGCACAGTATGGGCGCGGAAGTCGGGTCAGAACGCGAATCGGTCATTATGCAAGAATTCGGCGGGTTTCCCAAGTCGATGTGATGAAATTTCGGCGAAGGCACGCGCTAAGGTCTGCAAATCTTTCTGGACTCAGTCATCAACAGGTTTTCGGCCCTGAAGGGGACGTTCTGTTAGCCCAGGGCCATGCCCTGGGACCGGGCAACAATCCGGTTTTTGGACCCGTTTTGGCCGTTCAATCCCGGTGACAGAGTTCCCAGGGCATGGCCCTGGGCTGACAGAGCGACCCCTTCAGGGCCGAAAACCAAGAGAAATCGCCCGTCCCAATTCAGATCCACTTCTTCCAGCGAAACAGCGCCATCGCAATCGTGGCCGTGACGGCCATTAGCCCCAGCGCGAAGGGGTAGCCGTACTCCCACTCCAGTTCGGGCATGTGCTTGAAGTTCATGCCGTAGATGCCCGCGATCATCGTGCAGATCATGCCGATGGTCGAGATCATGGTTAGCACTTTCATCACTTCGTTCAGCCGGTTTGACACTGCCGCTAGGTGCGTTTGCATCAAGTCGGAGACCATTTCGCGGGCGGATTCGGTTAGCTCCGTGTAGCGAACCAAGTGGTCGTAGACGTTCCGGTAGTAGACAATTTCGCGTTCGTCAATGAGCGCGAATTCGCCGCGTATCAGGCGGGCCAACACTTCGCGTTCCAGGATTAACGTCTTGCGCATGAAGGAAACTTGCCGCTTAATCTGCATGAGTCGGGCGAGAATCGCGGGGACGGGTCGGGTGAAGAGCTTGGTTTCCAACGTGTCGAGGCGGTCCGAAATCGAATCCACGATCGGCGCGTACTCATCGACGATCGCGTCGAGAATGAGGTGGAACAAAAAGTCCGGGCCGCGATGGCAACAGTCACCGTGCCGCAGGACGTAGCTCCAAACGTTTTGTACGCACGGCAGCACATCGGTGTGATGGGTGATGAGCACCTTGTGCGTGATGACGGCGCTCAACTGCGGTCGGCGGTACTTGGCACCGCGCGGCCGCTTGAGGTCCACGTCTTGGCCGGTCGCTTTGGACTTCTGCACGGCGGCAACGATGTCGGCGGGAATCGGGTTCACGATCACGAACAGGTAGTCGGCGAACTCCTCGACCTTCGGTAAGTGGGCGCCTTCTTCCGGTTCACGGCGGGGCTTGGTGATGTCTTCGAGTGACAGCGGGTGGACGTGGTGGAACTGTTGAAAGACCCGCGATTCCTCCGCTTCGGTCGCTTCGGAGAGGTCAATCCAGTACGAGTCGTCCTCGGCCAGCAAGGACTGCGATTCGGGCAGCGCGTCCAGTGCAACGGGCTGCGAGGTGCGCGTGGTCGAATCCCATCGCATTATTTGAATCATGGGCGGTCACACATCGTTTACGGGTTGAATGAACCGCCACTGCTTTCGTCGGAGGTTACGGTGCCGTCCTTGTAATAGATGTAGCGCCGGGCGCCGGTCCCGTTTTGCTCGTTGACCGACCGCGTGCGGCGGTAGAGTCGGGCGAGTCGGTCGCCGGTCCCTTCGAGTGTAATGGCTTGCGATTTGTAGGTGATCTTGGAGGCGGTCCCTTGATAAACATCGTCGAGGAATTCCCCGTTGCCCAGCGCCGTCATTTCCTGCTCCGCTTCGCCGTCCGGTTTCGTGCGCGAACTGGACACCTTCAGACTGTTGGTACTCGACAGCCACGTCGTGCCCTTGGGGACCGAGTGTTCCGCAAACACCAGGTTGATGTTGTTGGTCGGGACGTTCCAAACACGGGAGTTATCGGTGAAGACCGCCTCCTGATAGAGCTTGCTTTTTTCGACCGCAACCATGCGCGAGGTAAACTTCACCAGCGTCAACTTGAACGGGGCCGGTGCGGTGGATTTCTTGGCAGCGGGCACAGGGGTAGGAGTAGGCTTGCCCCATTCCGAGTTGCCGTCGGGTTGCAGCATCCGCACTTCACCAGGTCCGGTGGCGAAGATTTCTTGCTTCTTGTCCCCGATCCGCACTTCCAGTTCTTTGGCCTCGATGCGTTGGGCTTTCAACAACTTGTTGTCGCGGGTGTAGCCTTCGTCCGTGTACGTGACGATGCGGTTCACCACGCCGGCCAACTTCGCGGCGTCCTCGTCGGGCATCGGGATGCACAGTGCCGTTTTGATCTTCGGCGAATCGGCGGTGTCCGTGGCTTTGGACTTGGACTCGGTGCGGCGGAACTGGTTGAAGTAGATCGGCTTGTCAAACGTCACGTCGAGTCGGTGGCACAGGATCCGCGACACATTCCAGGTGCCGTCGTCGGTCGGCTTCTTCTCGTCCTGAACTATTCGGGCGGCCACCGTCTGGATGCGGGGAGGGGGTGCGAGTTCCGGCTTCGGGAAGAGGTCATCGCGGGCGGGGCGTTGGGTCGCGTTCACGTTCCCGAGGAACTCCGCCGTCCCTTTCGCACCGTTGAAGAACATCGAGTTGACGAAGCGGATTTCCATCTCGTTGGGCCGGTCGGTCGCGTTGCCGTTGAAGTCCGAGTTGCTCGGCATCAGTAAGGAACCGACGCCATCGACCGCCACGGTGTTGTTCAACTGGTCGATCTTGACGACCGGCCCGAGTAGCGACATCGCTTCAAAATGCACTTGGGCGAGTTCCTGCAAGTTGCCGGTGACGACCATCGTTTGGCCGAGTTCGCCGTTCACCCGCGTCGCGGTCAGGTTCAACTTCAAGCCGGCAATGTCCAAGCCGCGTGGGGACTTGGACGGGTCGGTCGGCTCCTGGTGAACGACGACGCGGTCCTCGCAAATCGCGCGGTCCATCTCGTACTTCACGCTCGGTGCAACCGGCGTGGAGGTCTTTTTCTCGGGGTCCACTTTGGCCACGACCGCGACCGGGGCGGCTTTCTGCGGATAGCGTGCCAGCCAGCTTTCAATGACTCTGGCGGACAATTCGATCGGCGGCTTCGGTTTCTCGGGTTCCGCCTTGGCTTGTTGGGCGGGTGTAGGTTGTGGCGCAGGTACAACTCCCGGAGGCAACGGCATTGGGGGTACAACCCCACCCGGTGCGGGAGGCGGTGCTACAGCCACTGCAACGGGTTCGGGCGCGGGTACGTCCCGGAACCAGAGCTTGAGCTGGTCGGTTTTTTGGATGATCAGGTCCGGCGATTTCGATTCGACATTACCGAGCGCGTCCAACCGTTGCGGCACACCTTGGCCCAGCGAGTTGCCTTTCTCCTTCTTCACGACCGCCGTGGGTTTGTTGGCGTTGGGATCGACAGGCGGCGCGAGCCACAGCCACAGCCGATTGGCGCGCAAGTCCATGTTGGCTTGCGTATCAATGAACGCGGCGCCGCCTTCAAACTTCAGCAAGTCTTGCTCGCCATCGCCGACTTTGACCTTCTCGTGATTCAGCGATTTGCCCCAGGTTGCGAGCAGCGTGTTCTTGTTGGCGGCAGGCGCAGCGGCGTCGAAGATGTCGATTTGGCCGGGGCCGTTCACCACGACTGATGTTCGCTTCGAGTCGGCTGCCGTTTCCACGGAGGTCAGCACAATCTCCCCCAGCAGATCCTTGTGCCCGCCCCGCAAGCGGTTCTTCTCACGCACCGCCGTGACGGGTTTACCCCGAAGAATCGTGGTCGTTTTCTGGGCCGGCGCGTCCACGATGTACTGGAGTTCGGTGCCTTGCGCGAGCAGTTGTTCGGACTCGATCGAAATGAACACGTGCTCGCCGGTTGCTGTCAGGCTCTTGATTTTCATCCCCGAGGAGGCACCGCCTTGCGATTTGGCGACCGCCTTTTTCGGGGGCGGCGTGATTGGGGTGCTGGGTTGATTTAGCCCGCCTTCAAATTGCACCACGAGCAACCGGCAGAACAGGTTATCTTGCTTGTCGCTCGCTGACAACCGGGTGACAGTGACGTGGTTCGACACGTTTGGAATCGTCGCCGTGGCGGCTTCAAACCGCGCGACGTTGGCTTGGAAATCGTACCGGAACCCGCCCAAGGTTTCGACCAAGGTCAACGACTTCTCGTCCATCTTCTTGGCAATCACGACGGCATCCCCGATCGCCCCTGTGACGCCAGCCAGTGCCGCCGGGGGGTCGGGGATCACGGCTTTCGGTGCCGCGTTCGGTTTCTCTTTTTCCGGCGACGCACCGGGGAACCCCGCATTGCCTTCGGACCAGAGGTTGAACTGCACTTTCTCCGTCAACTCAATCAGCCGCACGCCGCTGTAGCCGGTGGTGTTGCGGCTATCGGCTTTGCCGTTGGCGTCCTTGGGTGGCGGGGCGTTCTTGTCTTGAGGCGTCAGGAAAATCTTCATGCCGTCGGCCACGATCGTCGGCGGGGGAAGTGTTTGGCCCAGCAGAATGTTGGCAATCGCGCCCCGGTTCCGCAGGTCATCCCCACGTACCGCCGCCGTGGCCGTGCTGGTCGAACGCAGGGGGCGGGGCAAGTTGCGGCGATCAATCACTTCGACGTGCGCACTGGTCCAAAGCTGGGCCACGTCGGGGTTGGGTGGCGCGTTTTCGTCCATCGAGCGGTAATAAAGCGGGCCGGGCGTGTGGACGACGAGGTATTGGCCGGGGTCGTTCGACTTCTGGTTGTTCGTCACCCAAATTTCGCCCCGTCGCAAGTCCGTGCTGAGTACGTCCGGCGTGCTGAGCAACTCCA
The DNA here is from genome assembly GCA_031368205.1 of Fimbriiglobus sp. Classification (GTDB taxonomy): domain Bacteria; phylum Planctomycetota; class Planctomycetia; order Gemmatales; family Gemmataceae; genus Fimbriiglobus. Next base: position 10,521 of record JANLRE010000404.1, read on the forward strand.
TCCCGATCATCTTGGCTTTGCTCATGTCCAAGGGGTTGGAGACGATACGATCGTATTCCAGAATTGCTTTGTCGGTGTGAATCGTTGTGATCTCATCGGCTTCATTCAGCAACCGCTCAAACTCGGGTTTCGGCTTGCCGAAGAACGCGATGCTGAAGGGGGAAACCGTGACGAACCGGCTCGGCTCGGTTGCGGGCGAAAACATCGGTTGGCCGCTCGCCAGCACGATGCCCTTCTCACCCATTTGGGTCCGGAGCTTATATGCGATGCCGTCAATGACCTCCGGACTCGTGGTTCCGAACGCTTTTTTGAGTTGGATGTACGTGGGCAACTCGGACGAACTGTCCAGTTGCTTCGGCAACTCCCCGGTGTCGATCAGAAAGTCCTGCGGCAATTCCGGGAGGCCGTCAATTCCCCCGAGCATCCGCGAGTACGCGAAATAGACCGCCACGAGACCAACCAGAGTCAAGATCATCAACAAGATGCGTCGCGGCGTCCACACGGGTAGGCCCCCTCTTGAAATCCCACGTTACCCACTCGGTCGGTTCTGGGCGATCAAATCGTCCCAACGGCCTTTTTGCTTCAACAGCCACTCGACCGCATCCCGCACGGCGCCGTGACCACCTGGGACCATTGTAACGTACTGGGCGGCCAAGCGCACTTCGTAACACGCATCCGCCACGGCTATCGCCAAGCCGACCGCGTTCAGCACGGGTAAGTCTTGCAAGTCGTCGCCGATGGCGCAAACCTGTTTGGCGGTAAAATCGGTCATCGCCAGGATTTCGCCTAGGGCCGCCAGCTTATCCGAACGCCCCTGCAAAACCGGCGAAACGCCCAACTCCGCCGCGCGCCGGTCCACCGCAGGCGACGAGCGCCCGGACAGAATCGCGGCGTGCATACCCGCACGTTGCCACAACTTCAACCCAGACCCATCCCGCACGTGGAACCGCTTCAACTCCTCGCCCGAATCGGAGTAAATGATGGAACCGTCCGTGAGGACGCCATCCACGTCCAGCAGCAGCAAGCGAATATCAGCGGGGGACGATCGGTTCATTCGACGACTCGGAGGCGAACTGGATTTGCTCCCTCCCCGCAAGCGGGGAGGGCCGGGGTGGGGTCGAGACTGCCACCCCCCTTAATCCCCCCGCAGACGGGGGGAGACAGGAATCTGACTCCCTCCCCGCAAGCGGGGAGGGCTTGGGTGGGGTCGAGACAGCCACCCACGATCGGCAGGG
>JANLRE010000411.1:0-2381 GCA_031368205.1 Fimbriiglobus sp.
CGTTTGTTCGTTGGCGATCTCGTGTCGGGCCTCGCAAAGCCTCGACCACGACCTACAAGACCCATCACATCCGTTCACAACTGCTTGCCGGCGAGCCAGCCGGTACTCCACGCTGATTGAAAATTGTAGCCGCCGATCCACCCGTCGAGGTCGAGCACTTCCCCGGCGAAATACAGTCCGGGGAGTTTCTTGCTTTGCATGGTCCGGGAATCGACTTCATCCAGGCTCACGCCCCCGGCGGTCACTTCCGCTTTCTCGTAGCCCAATGTGCCTTTGATGGGGACACGGAGGCGCTTCGTGGCAGTGACAACGGATTGTCGCTCAAGTTTGCTCAGGGCGGCGGCCTTTCGGTCTACGGCTAAACCCGCTTGCACCACGATGTGATCGCACAACCGGCGTGGCAACTTGTCGGACAGCACCACGGCGAGTTGCTGCTTACCGCGTGAGTGGGTTTCGTTGCGCACGAAATCATCGAACTGCTGCTCGGGTTCGCTGGGGAGTAAGTCAAATTCCAGCGCGAGCTTGCCCGGCGTGTCGTGACCACTGACTGCCCGGCTCACATCCAGAGCCACCGGCCCCGACAAGCCGAAGTGGGCGAACAGTAACGAACCGCGACGGGATGTCAACGTTTTCGTGTCGTGAACCACTTTCAATCCGACATCTGGAATCGTCACACCGCTCAAGTCCTTCACCCACGCGGCGTTCACCGTCACCGGCACCAGGGAAGGGCGGGTGCGGACGAGGGTGTGCCCGAACTTCGTTGCCCACCCGTAACCATCGCCAGTGGTGCCGCAACCGGGGAACGATAGCCCACCTGTGGTGATGACGATTCGTTCCGCACTCAGTTGACGGAGCGGCGTGGTCACCTGGAAGCCACCGCCCGACAGTTGCACAACATCCCGCACAGGTTCACTAGTAACCAGTGTCGCGCCGCTTCGAGCTAACCGACGCAGCAAGGCGTTTAGCACATCCAGCGCGCGGTTGCTGACCGGGAAAATCTTGCCCGTCTCTTCGACCTTCGTGGCCACACCCTCGGCTTCAAAAAACGCGATCGTGTCCCGAACGCTCAGGGCCGCGAGGGCAGAATGGAGAAATTTGCCGTTCGCCCCGAACGCCTCCACGATGCCACGATTATCGCAGTCGTGGGTAATGTTGCAGCGTGTCCCGCCGGACATCAAAATCTTCACCCCTGGCTTCTTGCCCTTCTCCAACAGCAACACGCGCCGGCCCCGTTCGGCGGCATGGATGGCGGTCATCAACCCCGCCGCGCCCGCACCAATAATGATCGCGTCCCAATCCCAATTCGCCATAACGGACCCTAATGTGGAGTGATGCAGGCATTGTAAGGAACAGGTGCCTGTCTCGAAGGTGACTGGGTAATTTGTGCCACTTGTAACGTGAAAGGCTTGCGTCCTTTCGAGGGGATACGCAATCTATATCCGATGCGGTCTCAAGGAGTCGCGCTGTTGTGCCGATCATATCACTTGTCAAGACACCTCCGCGAAAACGAGTCACCAGCCAAAAACTGGCTGGCAATTTCGGTCGCGGGAAGTGGTGAGAAGGACGGGGGGTCCGGTTCTCTGGTTGTGAACCGTTGATCCTGTTCGACTGCCGATGCCGGTTGAGGAAACGCAGGCCCCCGACTGCGAATTCTCCTGGTTCTTCCCGCGACAGGTTGCCCGTCATCCCCTTGACCCGCAACGCCCTCGCCATATCCCTTCCTGCACAGCGGTGCCATGTCGTTTTGTTGGATCGTGGCACTTCTTAGTAACCCGTCACCGATTCCCGAGTTGAGCGATTCCCGATGAATGATAGTATTTTGACGATCAATGCCCGCGAGATCCTTGATAGCCGTGGCAACCCGACGATTGAAGTCGATGTGCAAACAATGGACGGCGTGATCGGCCGCGCGGCGGTGCCAAGTGGCGCGAGTACGGGTGCCCACGAAGCGGTTGAGTTACGTGACGGTGATAAAAAACGGTACCTCGGGAAAGGCGTTCAGAAGGCCGTCGAGAATGTCAACACGATCATCGCGCAAACCCTGGCCGGGTTCGACATTTTCGACCAAGTCGCCATCGACAAAGCAATGATCGAGTTGGACGGCACGCCGAACAAGGCAAAGCTTGGCGCGAACGCAATTCTCGGCGTGTCCTTGGCGTGTGCCCATGCAGCGGCTGCGGTGGCGAACTTGCCGCTCTACAAGTACGTCGGCGGCGTGAACGCGACCGTGTTGCCAGTGCCGCTGATGAACATCATCAACGGCGGCAAGCACGCGGACAACACGATCGACTTCCAGGAATTCATGATCGTCCCCAAAGGCGCGGAGACCTTCAAGGAGGCGCTCCGCATGGGGGCCGAGGTGTTCCACCACCTCAAGAACG
>JANLRE010000432.1:0-7022 GCA_031368205.1 Fimbriiglobus sp.
ACATCCTCGGGCTAGGCACGGGTGCCTCCGTGCTGGTCGGTGCGGCGTTCATCTTCCCGTAAAATTGAAGCACGGGTGGCGACACTTTGCCGCCACCCGTGTGCGTGTTGCTTACAATGTTCGCATGTCAACTTACACCGCTCCGGCCTGGGTCGAACCCCGCACGGCCTATCTTCACATCCCGTTCTGCGGTCACCATTGTGGGTATTGCGATTTCGCGGTGACGGCGGGGCAAGATCACCTCATCGAACTCTATCTCGACGCCCTGGAAATCGAACTCCGTTCGCTGGGTCACCCGCAATCGGTCGAGAGCCTTTTCATCGGTGGCGGAACGCCGACGTACTTGAGTGCGAAACAACTGAGGCGGTTGTTAACTTCGATCAACACGTGGTTGCCACTGAATGGCGATACCCCGGAGTTCAGTATTGAATCGACGCCCGAAAGCCTGGATGCTGAGAAGGCGCGCGTGCTGGCAGCCCACGGCGTGAACCGGGTCAGCATCGGCGTGCAGTCGTTTCAGTCGCACTTGTTGAAGTCACTCGATCGACAACACGGCGTCGAACAAATTCCCCAGGCCGTCGAGGCGGTTCGACGATTCATTCCGATGTTGTCGTTCGACCTGATCTTCGCCACACCGGGGCAGACCCTGAGTGAATGGGAAGCCGACCTGAACGCGGCGCTGGCGTTTGAACCGGACCACCTTTCGACCTACGGGCTGACGTATGAAAAGGGCACGCCGCTTTGGAAGCAACGGTCACGGGGCCAAGTCATCGCGGTGCCCGAAGAAGCCGAGTTAGCGATGTATCAGCACGCCATTGCACGGCTCACGGCAACCGGGTTTGAACACTACGAAATCTCGAACTTCGCCCGCCCCGGTCGGCGGTCGGTTCACAACCAACGGTACTGGGCCAACGAAGCGTATTACGGCTTCGGCGTCGGGGCGGCACGATACGTTCACGGTTCACGGGAACTGAATTCTCGGGACACGAAGCACTACATTCGCACGGTGCTAGCGGGTGAAAATCCGACGTTTCAACAGGAAACACTTGCACCACGAGAGCGAGCCTTCGAGACCATCGCTACCCAACTCCGGCGATGTGACGGCATTCAACGTAGAAACTTCCATGAGCAGACTGGCTATGCGTTAAACGACTTGGTCAGTGAGCGGTTGCATCACTTGATCGCCACCGGGTTACTCCACGACAACGGGTTGTCAGTGGCGCTCACACCGTCCGGAAAGTGCCTCGCGGATGGCGTAATCGAAGATTTGTTGAAAGCGTTTTGAGAGCGAGACGAGTTTTTCCTACTTTCAGGTGTCAGCGTATGCGACGTGTCGGCAATGTGTTTCTCGCCGCTAATGCGGTTGTCACGGCGGATGTCACGCTTGGGGATTGGGTCAGCCTGTGGTATGGCGCCGTAGTGCGGGGAGATGTTGCGCCAATCACCATCGGCGAGGGGTCGAACATTCAGGACGGTGCCATCGTGCATTGCGATTACGGCGTGCCGAATGTGATTGAAGCGGGCGTCGTCGTCGGCCATGCGGCGGTGTTGCACGGCACACGAGTGGGGGCCGGAACGCTCGTGGGCATTGGTGCCAAGTTGCTTTCCAGTTGTGACATCGGTGAAGAGTGCATCATCGCTGCCGGCGCCGTGGTGCCGCCGTTCGCAGTGATTCCGCCCCGCTCCGTGGTGATGGGCGTACCGGGAAAAGTGGTGCGGGCCGCCACCGCCGAAGAAATTGCCAAGACCAAAACCATCGCCGCCCGCTACCGCGAAATGGCCCAACGCTACGCCACCGGCAACATAACCTGGCCGTATGGCAAGCCGGAGTGATCTTGGCGATTACCTCCGAGAAGCTTGAGTGATTGGCTAAGCCATCATCTCAATCTTCATGTATTCTGAACCCCCGTCTCAACGGTTCGTCGCCCGCCGGAAATGTGGTGTCGGGGAATCCGTCACGTCCAGAAGAAAATTTGACTTCACGTCGGAATCGACCTGGAATGCCCTGGAGATAAAAAACCAAGGTTCTTACGATGCAGTTGTGGGTCAAGACGAAAAGTTCGTTTTGGTTAAAACTCCAAATACCTGGAGACACCATGAAACGACTTGTCTTTCCTTTAACTGGAGTTTTTTCGATGTATCGCCCCAAGTCTCTGATCGCAGGTGCATTTCTGGTTCTGATTTTGAGCGGAGTCCAACCCGCGACAGCCGCGTTCATTTTCGACAACTTCAAAGGTACGGGAGCACAGAATTACGTTGAAGAAATACGGAACGCGAACTTCACGTTCGGCACAGTGCTCAACAGCACAACTGCCACGACCATTGATCGGATGGAGTTCCGCTGGCGACCAAACAACGCCATGGACGTGACCTTCTACATTTTCGACAGCCAGTTGGGTGGCACATTCGGGTCGGTGAACTGGACCCCCATCGGCAATAACCTGCTGTTTAGCCAGACCAAGCACTTTGCCGCTCCTGGAGGCCCCGTCGATTATGACTTGGTCACCGATCCATTTTCCTTCACGTTCCAAGCTAATCACCGTTACGATATCGGTATCCTTGGATCGACTGGTACCTTGACCGGAAGCTGGGACATTCAGAACGGCGGCGGCAACATTAACACGATTCAGGGTGGATTTGAATCGATTAATCGTAATGCGAATTTGAGCCCTAGTCCATCACCACGCAGCGATGCTGGCTACGCTAGCGTCGATCCGCACGTTCGCCTTCATACCCCCAACGCTAATGCCGTCCCCGCCCCAGCCGGGCTGTTGCTTGGGCTGACCGGGCTACCAGCACTTGGCCTCGCCGGTTGGGTTCGTCGTCGTCGTGCTGCCATTGGTGTGTAACACGTTGGTTGAATCTCATCGTCGATTCAACAGGCTCCGCGCGTGTTTGTGTGGAGCCTGTTTTCGTTGATTGGCTAGCTTTCCGACTTCCCGGCTTTGGCTTCTTCGGTGTCGATCAATTCTAACAACCTCGTTGCCCTCTCGCGGTGGGTGGCATCGGGTAGCAGTTTTCGCAGTGATGTTTTGGCTTCGTTCCACTGTCGCATTTGTAGCTGGCAGATGCCGAGATTCATCAACGCGGAACGCCCAATGATGTCGGGGTCGAAGCCTTCGCGGGTGTCGTATTGGTGGGTGCGGCCCATTTCTAACAGGCGGTTCAGTGCGAACGCGGCGCGTGGGAAATCGTCGGCTGCAAACCGCTCCGTTGCGATGGCCCACAACACCGGCGGCGAGTTCTGGCACCAGCGTTCGGCCCATGTCAGCGATTCCTCTCGCTTCACACTGCTCCGCGATTGTTCCGGCGAAACTGTCAGCAGATATTCCAGTAACGATCCGACCGCAGCCGGGGGAACGGTGTTGCTCTCGAACAGCGTTCGGACCACATCCGCTGCATCCGCAAGGATTTGGTGACCGGCTGGATCATCCAGCAACAACAAGTTCCGACCCAGTTCGATTTGCAAATCGAGTTGTGCCGGTCGGTCGCGGAGTTCCGCTTCCAGGAGTTGAACGGACCAACGGATTTTGTCGGGCGTCGGGACCGACAAATAAGCGTAGCGGTGAATCGTCACGTCGAGTTGCTTGATCTCCAGTCCCAATCGTGGCGCCAGTGTCAAAAGCGGCGTGACGAACTTCGGGTGGATGCGGCCTTGGTAACGGATTTCGTCGCGTCGTTGGAACAAGCGGGGTTGCCAGTTGGCCGTTCCGAACGCGGGGCGATCGGGACTTAACTCTTGTTGAACGCGACACTCGTAGGCGAGCACGTTCGTCTGGGTCACCGCTTGCTTCACGGCATCCAGTCCGCGCGGATTCAACGATTCGTCCGGGTTCATCCAGAGAATCCAGTCTTGGGTAGCCGACTCCAACGCCCGGTTGCAGGCTGCCGCAAAGTCGTTCGTCCAGGTGAACGGTACGACCTCAGCCCCGTGCTTTTGGGCAATCGCCACGGTCTCGTCGGTCGATCCGGTATCCACGACCACGATTTGGGACGCGATCGCTTGCACGGACTGAATGGCGCTGGCCAAACACGCTGCGTGATTCCGAGTAATGAAACAAGCCGTGGCGGTCATGGCGAAACTCCTCCTGACAATGTGGCCAACATCTCCGAACCGAACTGCGATTGTAGCTTGTTGCACGCGGCCAAAAAGCGTTACGGCATCATACTGGTTGGAGAATCGGTTTCTTTGTCACGGTCCAGCACGGTTCGGAAGGAATTTCCCGGTCAGGGGCTTGGCGTGGATTTGGGAAGCGTGGTAAGGTAGCTGGAAATGAGCCGAGCCGTTCATTGTAACCTGTTGATAGACGTGACGTTAAAGACCGCGACACCATACTGGAACGGATTAACCGCTACAGCATGACTTCCTCGGACGGTGTGCTTGGGAGACGGGGGATATTTGTGAAAAATACAAAGATAACCACGTGGTAGCCAACTATATCGGGTCACGGTTCGTCGAATAGCAGGGAACGGTCTACTCCGCTTTTGTGCTTATTTATTCTTCCCTTTGATCTCTGGGCAGTCTTTCCATGTTGAACAAGTCGCTCAATGAATTGTTCGTCCGGTGGACCTATCGCATTCGTCGATCGAGCACCACGCCGAACCGACTGAAGCACTTCATTCGACCCCGGTTGGAAGAAGCCGAGGAACGACTGGCGCCCGCGAACTTGATTGCGCCGGTCGCGGCCGATCCGACATTCGTAGCGCAGTTGACGCGGTCGGACCCCAACCCGACCAACAGCAAGCCGCAGGACTACAGCAACCCCGTCGTTGCCGTGAACCCAACGAACACGAACCAGCAAGTGATGGTGGCGAACCAACTCGGCGACAACACCGTCAACCCATACAATCCCAATCAATTGAAGGTCGTCGCGTTGTTTTCGAGCAATGGTGGTGTCAGTTGGTCGAGCGTCCCCGGCTTCGGCACGCGGTTGCCAGACCCGACAGCCGCGTGGGATACCGGGACGACATTCAGCGATGCCTCGTCCGCATCGGTGACAATGGGTCGTGATGGCGTTTTCTACATCGCCTACCTTCAACACACGGCAGATCGGTCTGCTGGGGCGTTGATCGTCGAGAGCTTCGGCTTTAGTGCAAGCCCTGCGATTCGCCCCGACAAGTTCAACGCGACTCAGACGATTATCCACCGCTGGCAGAATGGCCAAGACCCGGCGTTGAACCCGGTGATTGCGGTCGATACCAACACGCCGACGCTCACGTCCGGCAGCTTCACGCAAACCGATTCGATGGTGGACCCGGACACGGGCCGCCCGAAGGCCGTCGTGATCGCCTGGAACACGCGGAGTGTTGCACCGTCGCCGAACGATTTTTTGGCCACGGGTCAGCCCCAGAACGTGTTCAACCCGAACGCGATTTTCGCCTCGTACTCAATGGATGCGGGCCAAAGTTTTAGTAGCCCGCTGCCCGTGAACGGCCCCAGCTTGCCGGAAGCAGGCGCGTTCGTCAGCCGGATGCTCGCGCCCCAGTCCGGGTTCATCACCCAAGCCAATACCGGGGGCGCGGCGCCCTCTGTTGCGTTCAGCCCCGGTTCCGGTACGTCGAGGGGCGGGCAGTTGACCTACGCTTGGGCGGGGACGGACCCTGGTACGGGCAAGACCGTTGGGATCCAGACCGACATTTCTCGCATGGACGGGTCCGGCACTGTTGCGACCGCAACGGCAGGTTTCACGCAGACCTTTAGTACCCCGGTTTTCACATCAAACTCCGCGCTGTCAAAAATCAATGACGGCATCGCGCCTCCTGCAAGCCCACCTGCTGACGGACTCGGCATTACAGAGTTCAAAGTCAATGTTCCGAATTTAGCAACAAGTGGCTTCGTAAGTCTCACAGATTTGACTGTTTCGATCGCGTTGGTTCATGCAAGCTTGAACCATTTGCGAATCGATTTAGTATCACCCGGTAACAAAAATACGATTCGATTGGTGAACAATCAGACTGACGGCCTTGGCGCTGGCATTGTGACGTTTCCCTACAACCCTGGCTTTTCGCCACCACCGGCACAGAGCACGACTGCTCCTTTCCAGCCAGTTCTGGGATTAGGTCGGTCCAACAACAAAGTTGTTGGGACGACGTTTAGCGATTATGCCCCTCGCCGGATCAACGACCCACTGAACGCATTCCCTTACGTCGGAAGTTATCGCCCCGAAAGTTGGACCTACTTTGGTGGCGAGGGAGCATTGTCCGTGACGGTCGGCTACAGTGCGGCCGATGTTCAAGGTGATTGGATTTTGCGAATCACTGACGTCCGTGACGATCGTCCCACTCCCCCTGCATTCACAAACCAGTTCCTGAACTTCTTCAAGCTCAACATCACGGGCGGCGTTCGGCCGGGGTTTGGTTCGGACAGTCCGATCACGGGTGCGGTAACGGTTCCGGCGGGGAAAGACTTCTTCACCAACCCGGTGAACGTGCTCCCCGTTGCGACAGACGCTAATGGGATCGCGCCGGGCGTTTCGATCGCCTACGACACGAGCATCCAACCACTCAACAACGGTGCCGCGCCGTTCGACCGCCCCGCCGGGCAACTGTACGCGGTCTTTACGCAGCCGGTTTTGAACATTCCCGGCGATGCCATCATCGACACTAACATTCGTCTGCGCCAAGGTGTGGTGACGGACGCAGGTGCCGTTACTTGGGCCGGTGCGATTCGGGTCAACAACGACTCCGCCTTCGACAACATTTCGGAAGGCAATCGCCCGCAGTTCCAGCCAACCGTCGCGGTCGATCCCAGCACCGGGACAGTCGGCGTGATGTGGTATGACACCCGAAATGACGCGAACCTGATCCGGGTCTCGACGTACTTCGCTACGAGTATTGACGGTGGCAACACGTTCACGCCCAGCCCGAATGGCGGGGCAACGACGACGCCGCAAGTTTACCTCAATTCGTCCCGGAAGGCGATCAACGCGGTCACGTTTGCGGTCGATGGCTCACCGGGTAAGGCCAATAGTCTTGTCACACTGGAACCGATCCCGACCAACAACCCTGTTGTGGGTGGTATC
>JANLRE010000449.1:0-15939 GCA_031368205.1 Fimbriiglobus sp.
GGTTGAACATCCGCACCACGATGCGGCAATCCGGGTTGAAGCGTCGGATCAGGAGTGCAGCGGAGACGTTGACGAGGTCATCGCTGGTGACAATCAGAACCCCACGGACGGCGGCGAAATCAATCTGTCCGAGCGCCTGCAAATCGCGGCAATCACCACGAATCACTTGCACGCCGGTCATTCGCGGGTCGTCCGGCTTGATGTGCAAATCGAGAACAATCACCGGCACGCCGGCGCCGCGTAAGAAATCCAACACCCGCCACCCGACCCGACCCAAGCCACACAACACGACTGGACGATTCACGTTGCTCCCTCATGGGTTATCGGCACGGATCAGCGGCATATATGGACGGCATGAACGTAACCAGCGATAATCCATTCAGCGATCAATGAAAGTGTATGTAACTTGCTATTCGCCGGAGAGCCGCATGGATTTGGATGACAAAGTTTGCCTGTGCTTCCACGTCACCCGGCGAAAGCTCGTGAACTTCGTTCGCATCAATCAACCGAAGGTGCCGAGCCAATTGTCCGAGTGCGGCAGTGCTGGCACGGGGTGCGGGTGGTGCATCCCGTTCTTGAAGCAGATTCACAAGCACGGCACGATGGGCGCAACGACGGAACTCGAAACCCTGACGGCGGAGGAGTACGCCAAACGTCGTGCCGCCTACGTGAACGCAGGGAAGGGCACCCCACCGCCCGGCGCGACGCCATTGGTCGAATCGTAACCTCGAACCGAGTCCCACACGATGTTGCAGCATTACGATGTGATTGTCCTCGGTGTCGGCGGGATGGGTTCATCGACTCTGTTTGAACTGGCACGACGGGGGCAACGGGTTCTGGGTTTGGAACAATTTCCGCTGGTGCATTCTCGCGGCAGTTCCCACGGCCACACGCGGGTGATTCGGCAGGCGTATTACGAACACCCGGACTACGTGCCACTTCTGAAAGGTGCCTATGACCGTTGGTACGATCTCGAACAACGGACCGGACGGCATCTTTTCACCGCGTGTGGGGTTCTTAACATTGGTGACGCAACCGGGGAATTGATCGACGGCGTTCGGACTTCGGCGAAGCAACACCACCTGGATGTCGGAGAATTCACCGCAACCGAACTCATGAACCGCTTCCCGGCGTTCCGCTTCAAGGACCGGAATATGGTGGGCGTGCTAGAACGAAACGCCGGGTATCTTTTCGTTGAAGAATGTGTGCGGGCGTATTGTGATAGTGCAATGTCACTGGGGGCCAACATCCACGCCGAAGAGCCGGTGATTGGTTGGAAGGCGGTTGCCGATGGCGTCGAGGTTCGCACGGCAAACGCAACTTACACGGCCAAGAAATTGGTCATCACTGCTGGTGCATGGGCGACGCAGTTGCTAGCGGACATGGGGTTGCCACTCACGGTAATGCGGCAGGTGATGCACTGGTTTTTGCCGCAAAATCCGGCACTATTTCGCCGAGATTGCTTCCCGGTGTACCTGATTGATGGTCCAATGGGCGTGTTCTATGGCATGCCGATGATTGATCCTCGCGGCATTAAAACGGCACAACATTACGGCGCACCGGAAGTCAGCACACCCGATGAAGTGGACTGGACCACACAAGAAAATGACTCGCAAACAACCCGCACGTTTCTGGAAGAATATCTACCATCGGCGGCGGGGATTTGCACCAGTAGTCAAGTCTGCCAGTACACGCTGACGCCGGACCGTCACTTCGTGATTGACGCCCATCCACATTATCCCCAAGTCGCAATCGCGGCGGGATTCTCCGGGCATGGGTTTAAGTTTGCATCGGTCGTGGGGGAGATTCTCGCGGACTTGGTACTGACCGGAAAAACCGCATGGCCGATCGAGATGTTTCGATCGACCCGGTTCGGTTGATGCGCTCCAGTTTTTGGCATCCCCGGCGAACCGGCGACGTGAGTCGCCTGGGTGGTGACCAACCACCCGCTTGTGGCAACCCACCCAGCAGCTTACGCAGCCGGTTCGCCTGGCACCGGCGGTTTTTTCTTTCTGAGTTCCGCCAGCCGTTCGCTAAGAGCATCGTGATCGCGGTTGCTGATTCGTCGGAACCCTTGCCAACTCAACAGGGCCAGAAACCCCGAAATGCCAAGCCAAACGAACCCACCAATAATGGGGGACAATATCCCGAAAAGGTTTCGCAATTCGTGCCAGCGGAACACTTCTAATTCCCATCGGGAGTAATCATAGATTGGCAACCAACCCAACATGAATGGCGGCGTGCAACCTAAGAGTAGAAACAAGAACGATTCGATGACCTCTAAGCCACTACCGCGAGCGATCAAGCTGATCGGCATCATGCAACACAACATAATGAACAGCCAATGGCCGCCGCCAATGAACAACGCAATCATCATCGCGCGGATCGTGGCGATCATCGTGGTCCGGGCACTGATCGAGCAGAGTATTCCTAGCCACGCAAACGCCGAGATGTAAATCGCAAAATAGAGTGCAGTCACGATAATCATCGGTGGATCGACCGCACCGCAAAGCAGACCAATCGCCCAGATCAACAGTATGATGCTGTACGCCTTGCGTAGTCCGAGGACGCACCCGAGCCACTTCGCACTGACCATTTCCCAGGCTGTGAGTGGGGTGGCGATCAAGCTAATCCAGGTGTCTCGATCTCGCTCCCCCGAAACCGCTGCCGATCCCCGCACCGTTACCGAGAGCAGTATCAGCGCACCAAGAGTGCCGGTTGCCACTCGGACCCACATGTTGATGCCGTATTGAAAGCTGGTGATCCTTTCGTGCATATTTGCCCGGTGAAAGTTGAAATCGAACAACAGATTTACGAGTGGAATCAGGTCACCGAAGTCGATGACGAAGAGTATGATCGGGATCGAGAATACCAAAACCACGATGATGATGGACATGAACCACCCCGCGCAACCACCCCGCACACCGCTATCCACGAAAACTTCCTTCCAGAACATCGGGTCGTCACCCAGAACGGGTCGTTGTTTCGCCTGCCGTTTCGAGATCACTTTTGCTGCCCCGTAACTTTGCCGCAAGGCAATGGCCCGAAGCCGCAGAACCGAATAGCTCAGCGTGACGACCGAAACGAGGCCCCAAAACAGGGCGTAGCGGAACATCGCGGTGATGAGCGCCGCAGTTGAAAAGCCGCCGAACAGGCCGCTGAACAACAGCCGAGGGACGACGTAAATCACATTCCCGGCGGCCAACCAATCGGTGGCTTCCGCTAACCAGTCGATCACTTCGGACGTGTTGATTGTGTAGTTCAGGACGGTAATCGGCGCGACGGGCATCGTATTCAAGACGTTGCGGACAAAGAACGCCAACATTGCCGTAACAATGGCATACACCGCAATCATCAGGTACGACAACGCAATGGCATCACGGGGGCGTTTTAATGTTGTGGAGAAGTAGATACTCACGGCAGCCAGCCCGATGACGGTAATCACGGTGATCGTGGTGCTGGCAATCAAGAGATCAATATCAATCCCGCCGAAAAGCTGCATGAACGCCACGACGGGTAACCCCGCCATGACGTACATCAACAAGTTCACAATACGTGCGGCCAGTTTACCGAAGATGATCTCGTGCCCACGCAGGTCGGTAGCAAGCAGGAACTCCAGCGTCTTCTTCTCTTTTTCATCGGCGATACACCCCGCAACATAAGCCGGTGTCAGAAAGGCCACAACGCAAAACTGAATCACGGTGAAGACGAGGAAAAACTCCGTGGCGAACTTCGAGAGCCGTTCGGACGGGATCCGGTCCATCGTGGCGTTGCGAAAGTAGCCGACCTCTTCTAGCCAGACCATGTATTGAAAACAAAACACCGCCATCACACCGACAACATACAAAGCTCGGTACACGAACGTGGACCGTTTTCGCCCGAGGCGGACCACTTCATACAAGAAAACCGGACCGAACATATTCCGCACGGCATCTCGGGCGACGATCGCGGCCACCGCCAACCAACCGCAACTGGCGACAACGAACAGCCCCGGCGACCAATTTTGTTGTTGCCCCAGATACCAGATGCCAACGAAGCCAACGCCCCACAACGCGATGCCAAGCCACGGAAGCCATCCCACGAATCGGTTCGCCCAGGTGAGCTTAGTAATGGTCGGTTGGGATTTGTTTGCTTCCGTCCGGGTTGCCATACTTTCCCCGCAGATTGGTCACGACGAATTCGGATGAATCGCTTCGCCAGTGTAAACCGCCCCGCGCCGCACGGCAACGAAACGGTAAGATGTCGCCAGTTTCCGAATACTGTCCTAGGAGATGACGATGTTCAATCGGTGCTGTTTCACGCTGGCAATCGTATTGGTGCTGAATGGCACCGGGAACGCCGACGACAAGAAGTTGTCCGTGCTCAGTGATAAAGAAATCGCGGAAGGCTGGATTGCCCTCTTCGACGGCGAATCGACGTTCGGTTGGACGGTCGAAGGGGAAGCCAAAGTGGAAGCCGGGAAGTTAATACTTGGCGGCACCAAGGCCACGACACTCACGCAAACCAGTACGTTCGGGCCGTTTGCATACAACATGGAATTTGACGCGACCCTACCCGACAAGGACAAGCCCACGCTGTTGTTCCTTGATGTCAACGACAAAGAGCCGGGGTATAAAATCGACTCCAAGTTCAGCCGGTCCCGGTTCGCCAATTCGCCTGGAACGCTGACTAAGCGTAATCAACTCCGTTTAGTCGTCCCGGAAGGCAACGTGTTAGCCATCAAGTTGCTGAACCTGTTGCCACGAGGGTCGAAGTCCCTTTTCAACGGCAAAGACCTGTCCGGATGGAAGGTCAACAATGCCGACCCTAAACGGATGCTGTCGAAGTTTGATGTCACAGCGGCGGGTGAACTCCGGGTCATTAACGGTCCCGGTGACTTGCAGACGGAAACGCAGTTCGGCGACTTCTGCTTGCAATACGAATGCAAAACCAACGGCAAGAATCTGAACAGTGGTATCTTCTTTCGGTGTATGCCGGACCAGTACCAGAACGGCTACGAGGCCCAGATTCAAAACGCCTTCAAGGACAACGATCGCACCAAGCCCGTCGATTTCGGCACGGGGGCAATCTATCGCCGTGTCCCGGCGCGCAAGGTGGTCAGCAACGACGAACAATGGTTCACGATGACCGTGCTGGCCAACGGCCCCCGCGTTGCAACATGGGTGAATGGCTACCAAGTGGTCGATTGGCGCGACGATCGCAAAGCGGACGAAAACCCGCGAAAGGGTCTGCGAACCGCAGCAGGGCACCTGTCAATCCAAGGCCACGACCCCACCACGAACATCGTGTTCCGGAACATGCGGATCGTGGACCTGAAGAAGTAACGAGCGTAAAAATCTCATCCCGTGATCGTCCCTGGCGTGCGGGTCTTGGCCCAGACGCCGGGGAGTTCTCCGCGTGGGATGTCGCTTTTTGTAACCAACAGGCTGACTAAAACACCAAGCACAAAAAGCACGCTTCCACCCGCCAAGGTGTAGCGGATGATAATTGCAATCGGTGCTGGCAGGTACAACAGCCAGACGCAGACAGCGACCAACAGGCCACAACTGATCGGCAAGAAATACTTCAGACAGGTCATCATCACTTGGTCGATGCGCAACCGCGGCAACGACCAACGCATCCACATCATCACGATGACTAATCCACTGACTTTAGTGATGAAAACGGTTGCGTTGACCGCACTTCCCAGCCAAAAGCCGAATCGCTCGGCCGGCTCGAACGGTAGGAACCCGGTGTGCCAACCGCCCAAGAAGAGCAACGTGGCCAGCCCGCTGACGGCGAACATGCTGGCGTATTCCGCCAGGAAAAAAAACGACCACCGTAGCCCGCTGTACTCTGTGTGAAACCCGGCGACCAGTTCGCTCTCGGCTTCTGCTAAATCGAACGGCGCCCGTTTGCAACTGGCTGTAGCCGTGATGAAAAAGATGAAGAACGCGAGGAAGGTAAACGGGTCGTGGAACAGGTTCCAATCCCAGAACCACCCGGTTTGTTGTTGGCCGATCGTGTTCAAGTTTAACGTGCCGGTCAGGCAAACCGGAATCACCACACACATCGAACGCGGTACTTCATAACTGACGACTTGTGCGGCTTCCCGAACGCCGCCAAGCAATGACCACTTGCTGCCCGATGCATACCCCGCCAACATCACGCCGAACACTTCCGACGACAACACCGCGAGCATAAAAAACGCCGCGATGTTCACCTCGTGGGCGACCAACCCCATGCCGAACGGCAACGCGATAAACCCTGTGAACGCAGCACAAAATGCTAAGTAAGGGGCCATGTGAAACAAGAACTTGTCCGCCGCATCGGGCGCGAAATCCTCTTTGTTAATGAGCTTGATGCCGTCGGCGAGTGATTGCAACAACCCGAACGGCCCGACGCGAGTGGGGCCGAGCCGGTCCTGCATCCGCCCCGATATTTTGCGTTCCGCCCAGATGTACATCAACGTGGACACACCAATGAACGAAATGAGAAGACCCGCCGCGATCAAAGCGACGGTTACAATCACAGCCCATTGGGGTAAGTATTGCGTGAGCAACTCGTTCAAGGTTATCCCCAATTGAAGTTTGGTTTTCTCGAAACAGTCTAGCCAACAGGAACGGGAATCGCCATCATGTTTCCCGATGCGAACCACACGACCCCAATTCGGTCCTAATCTCCGCCGACCGTTCACCGAACGGCCGGGAAACACACCTTCGCCGAGTCTCTACCGATTCACAATACCCCAAACGGAGCCACTACCGGCAGACCCTTGTGCCCGCGACGCGAAGTTGGCCCGCCTGGAAGCGGCACTGTTTTTGGCGGATGAACCCCTCACACCGCGACGGCTTGCCGAAGTCGCCGCTCTCACGGACGCTGCGGAAGCCCGTCGCATGATCGAGAAATTGCGGTTGTTATACGATGCCGACCATACTGCATTTCAGGTCGAAGAAGTAGCAGGAGGGCATCAACTTTTTACGCGGGTGACGTTTCACCCCTGGTTGTTACGGTTACGCCGAACGGGGCACGATTTGCGACTCACGCCCGCCGCCCAGGAAACATTGGCTGTCATTGCCTACAAGCAACCGATCACCCGCGCCGAAGTTGAGAATGTACGCGGCGTCGCAGTTGCAGAAGTGATTCGCGTATTGATGGAAAAAAGTTTGGTCCGCATCAGCGGCCGACACCAATCATTAGGCCGACCACAACAGTACGGGACGACCAAGAAGTTTTTGCAAGCATTCGGGTTGAATTCACTCGACGATTTGCCTGAAGTTGCCGCATTAAATACCCGCAAATAGTGCTAAATATTCGGGGCTTATGGCATTCGCTGCAAGTTTGATGTGATCGTGTCGAATCCAGATATTTTGTACACTACTACCGACTGAACTCGACTTGGGATCTGAAATCGGGTGGCTTCGGAAACAGATATAGCGACGACCCGGCACAACATTTTTGCACTTTTTGGATGTTACGCACTTCACGACTGCTTGTAATAGTATATATCAAGGTCAACGTGTTGAATTCTACTAGCTCTTCAATTAAAAATGGGAGATCGTAATGGGTCGTAGTAAAAGTGGCGGTCCGATCAGTAAACGGAAAATGGTCGAGATGGCGGTCACGGACCTTGGGGACGCCGGTCCCAAGGAGATGCACGCGCACATCTTGAAACAACACGGTGCGGATCTCACGTTGCAAATGATCTCGTCGTACAAGTCGAATTTGAAGAAAGCCGGGAACATGGGTGGCGCTAAAGGCGTCACGGCGGACGGGTCAATCGGGATCAAAGACCTGTCAACACTCCACGAACTGATTAACCGCGTCGGGGCCGCACAACTTCAATCCGTCATCAAGATGTTGAATAAGTAGCCGCCACCTTGTCACTCAACGGTTTGGTGCTATCCATGCACCATATCGTTCGGGCGAGTGGTGTAATGGCAGCCACGAGGGACTTAAAATCCCTTGCTCGCAAGAGCGTGCGGGTTCGAGTCCCGCCTCGCCCATATCTTCTATTTCGAGACGTGATTTCACTTCCGCGCGGTTCCTGTTGCTTCACACTTTATGATCGTGTTACCGGCTTCATGAGTTGGGTCTATTCTATGTCGGATCGCTTTTACACGCCGCAGCCGATTGGTGTTGGTGAATTCATCCTGGACGGCCCGGAATCGCACCACCTCACGACGGTCCGCCGGTTTGCCGTCGGGGATTGTGTTGTGATGTTCAACGGCGACGGCAATGAATACGCCGCTGAGATCATCGCGGTGAATCGGAAACAAGTAATGTTGAATGTGGTATCGGTGCAAGTTGTGGACCGGGAGTTGGGCTTTGAATTGGTGATCGCGTCCGCACTGCCGAAAGGGGACCGGGGGGAATACCTCATTGAGAAGCTAACCGAACTTGGCGTCACGCGGTTTGTACCACTCATCACGTCACGTTCCGTTGTCACACCCAAAGCTTCGAGTGTGGAGAAATATCAGCGCGGCGTGATTGAAGCGAGCAAGCAATGTGGCCGCAATCGCCTGATGGCGGTCGATATGCCGGTCACGTGGGCAGAGTTTTTACGCAGTCCGTCTGGCACTTCGCAACGATATGTATTGCATACGCAACTTGGCAACGATGGACCGCCACACCGTCCAATCGCAACGTTAACACATCCACAGAATGTTACAGCGGCCGTCGGTCCGGAAGGCGGGTTCACGGCGGAGGAAATCGAAGCAGCCGTCCATCATGGGTACAAGGTTCTGAGTTGCGGGCCGCGTGTGCTACGGGTCGAAACAGCCGCGACTGCAATTGCGGCTTGGTTGGGTTTGAACACTATCAGTAATCTTGCTTTTCCAGATTCTGGAAGGCTTCTTTAAACTGTTGTGCTGAGCTAAAGCGAAGGTTGCGGTCGCGCTCGATCGACTTCATGATTAAGCTGACGATTTGCGGATCCAACTCGGGGTTCATGTCTTTCGCCCGACGTGGCGTCGTATTCAGCCGCTTGACCAGGGTTTCTTCCGACGATAGCGACCGTTCCCACGGCAACACCCCCGTGAACAATTCGTATGCGGTGACGCCGAGTGCAAATAAATCCACCCGTTGGTCGGTGGACATCCGCTTAATGATTTCGGGGGCTAGATAGTCCACAGTCCCAGTCCGGTTACCCGGCTGGCAGAACGCGGGCGTGAACGGCACCGTCAGGCCGAAGTCGATCAACTTGACGACGCCATCTTTGTCCACCATCACGTTGCGTGGGCAGAGGTCGCGGTGCAACCATTTCTCGTTGTGCAAGTATTGGATCGCGTCACACAATTGAGTCATCAACTTGATACGATTGCCGACCAGATTTGGGCTTTTCGTTTCGATCAGGTAGTTCATCCCGAGGCCGTCGATCCACTCCATTACGAGGTAGGGATCGCCTTGTTTGGTGAGGCCGTGCTCGTAGGTTTTCACGCAATTGTCGTGCTTGAGCGTGACGCACACGTCACCTTCGGTCGGTTTCTTCTCCCCTAACCCGGCGAAGCGTTCCTCGAATTTCTTGGTCTTCGCCTTGTCCATAATCTTCAAGCAGATCGTGCGGCCGAGTTCGCGGTCGTAGGCCTTGTAGACTTTCGACATGCTCCCTTGGCCTGTCCGCCCTTGCAAATCCCAACGCTTGGCCATATCGACGATTTTGCGACTGTCCTTACCGGCGCCGAACAATTTGCTTAAAAAGCCCACGGTTGCCTCAGATCTTAGAGTGTGTTGCGAGTGAAAGATTCGACCGGGTTCCAGGACGTGCGAACCGCAGGTTTCATTCTATTGGATTTGACAATAGTCGATGATCCGCGCGACTTCGGTCCGGAGATCCTTGCGGTTCACGATTCGATCGACGAAGCCGTGTTTCATGAGAAACTCGCTGGTCTGAAAGCCTTCGGGCAACTCCAGGCGGATCGTGTTCTTGATCGTCCGTGCCCCGGCAAAGCCGATCATGGCTTTCGGTTCGGCGAACGTAATGTCGCCTTGGAACGCCCAACTGGCCGCCACACCGCCCATCGTCGGGTTGGTCAAAATGCACAAATACAAACCACCTGCAAGGTGATACCGTGCCAGTGCAGCCGAAACTTTCGCCATCTGCATCAAGGACAGAATTCCTTCCTGCATCCGGGCGCCGCCGCCGGAACCGCTGACGAAAATCAGTGGCAGTTTCATCTCCGTGGCCTTCTCGGCGGCACGGGTCAACTTCTCGCCAACGACCGACCCCATTGACCCAGCCATGAACGCAAAATCCGTAATCCCGAGAACAACGCCCCGACCGCGAATGAACCCTTTGCCGGTGACCGCCGCGTCCAGCATTCCGGTTTTTTTCTGCTCTTCAAGTAAGCGCTGCCGATATGGAATTCGATCAACAAACCCAAGCGGGTCCAGTGGGGCAAGGTCCGTGTCCCATTCTTCAAAACTGTCCGCGTCCAAGAGTTGGGCAATCCGATCCGTTGCGGAACTGTAGAAGTGGTGATCGCACTCCGGGCAGCAGTTGAGCCGGGCCGCCACGTCTTTTTTGAAGACGGTCGCCTTACACTGCGGACACCGAACCCAAAGCCCTTCCGGGACACCACGTTTCGGCCGCTCGGTCATGGGGAACCCGGACACTCGATCCGCCCTTTTCAATAAACGCCACGACCCGTCACCCCGCCGACAGGCAGTTGGCGGGGCCAGAGTAGAAACATCTCATTCAGAACGCCCCGTTCCGTCAAGGGCGCAGCAAAACAGGGTGACAGAAGCGAAAGATTTTGTCGTGTGTGTAGCGATTTGCAGTTAATATAGCGAATAGGCAAAGCCCACCCCCTTGGGCTACGTTTATAGGCACGGGAGGATGGGAACGTGCTTCACTTGGAGTTTGTAATACCCGGCCCGCCGGTCTCGCATCAGACGTCTGACAAGAAGAACCTCAAGGCGTGGCAAGCGGCTGTGAAGGCCGAGGCAACCAAGTTCTGGACTGCGGACCCACTCAAAGGGAAGCTGAAGTTTTTGCTCATTTACTTTCACGAAGGAGACAAACCTCCGCTGGACGACGACAACATGGTGAAGCCGATCCGAGACGCATTGAATAACTATGTCTACGATGACGATCGGCAAATTCGATACTCGGAGACGCTTCACGTTCCCATCGAGGATCCGATTAAAATCCGCGGGGCATCGGCTATTTTGCTCGCCGCGTACAGCCGGGGTGATGTATTTCTTTACGTGCGGATCGAAGACGCACCCGCCTTCATTCAGTTGCCGGGGTAGGACCATGAATAGCGTCGATGTCGATAGCGAAGTGCGGCGGATCGCCAAACAGTACGAAAACGAAGGCTACGCGGTGACCGTGCGTCCGAAGGGCGACGCGGTGCCGCCGTTCCTGATCGGGTACGATCTGGACATTCTCGCGGTCCGGGGGGACGAACACGTTGTTGCGGTGGTCCGCCGGAACCGCAGGAGCCTGAACGCCGATCCGGGAACGACTCGAGTCGCGGACGCGGTGAGCAAGAAACCCGGATGGCGGTTCGACGTAGTCGTGCTGGAATCCGACACGCCGTTGAATCGGATTGCTGAAAAAGCACTGGAACCGTCGGGCTTGCAGTTCCAGGGGATGCTGAATCGGGCCAGGGTAGCGAAAGATGCGGGACTGAACGACATGGCGATTACTTACGCCTGGGCCGCGCTCGAAGCCGCAATGCGACGATTACGGGACGATACCGAACTGTACGGTCGGACGACGGCGACGGAACTCCTCCAAACGCTCTACGGCAACGGGTTCCTCTCCGCTGAAGAATTCAATCGAGCTATGGTGGCGTGGACCATCCGCACGCAAGCCGTCCACGGCTTTGTTACTCAGGAGATTGATCCCGCTCTAATTGAAGACGTGATACTTCTGGCGAGCAAGGTCATGGGAAGCGAAGAGTTGCAATTGAGTACGACAACAGGCTGACACGAAAAAAGCTCACGGGCCGTAACCCGTGAGCTTTTGATTCAACAGAGTGCCGGTTAGTACATGTCGTCGAAACCGCCGCCCGATTTCTTCTTCTCGCCGTCCTTGGGCATGTCGGCGATGAGGGCATCGCTGGTTAGGAGCAAAGTGGCCACGCTAGCGGCGTTTTGCAACGCACTGCGGACGAACTTCGTCGGGTCGATGATGCCCTTCTTGACCATGTCGGTGAAGTCGTTCGCCCGCGCGTCGTAGCCGAAGTTTTGGTCCTTGCTTTCGAGCACCTTGTTGGCCACGACGTTGCCGTCTTCGCCGGAGTTCTCCGCGATCTGCTTGATCGGCGACTTGCACGCCCGGACGATGATGCTGTAGCCAACCGTTTCGTCAGGGTTCAAACCACTTGCCTTCAAGCCTTCGCTGGCGCGAAGCAGTGCCACGCCGCCGCCGGGGAGGATCCCCTCTTGATTAGCTGCACGGGTTGCGAACATGGCGTCTTCGACGCGCATCTTCTTTTCTTTCACTTCCGATTCGGTCGCGCCACCGACGTTGATCTTCGCCACGCCGCCTTGCAGCTTGGCCACTCGTTCGGAGAGTTTTTCCTTGTCGTAGTCGCTGGTGCTCTTGTCGAGTTCCTTCTGGATCATCGCAACGCGGGCGACGATTTCGGACTTCTTGCCGGCGCCTTCGATCACGACCGTGTTGTCCTTATCGACTTTCACCTTCTTCGCCCGGCCCAGGTCGGCGAGGGTGATGCTTTCGAGCTGCACGCCGAGGTCTTCAAACACCGCCTTGCCGCCGGTCAGAACCGCAATGTCTTCGAGCATGGCTTTGCGACGATCGCCGTAACCGGGAGCCTTGACCGCACAGCACTTGAACGCGCCGGGGTTCCGCATCTTGTTCACGACCAGCGTGGCGAGGGCTTCGCCTTCGATGTCTTCGGCGATGATGAAGATCGGCTTGCCTTGTTGCAGAACCTTTTCCAGGATCGGCACGAGGTCACGGTTGCTGCTGATCTTCTTTTCGTAGATCAGGATGTACGGGTCGTCGAGTTCGGCTTCCATCGCCTCGTTGGTGATGAAGTACGGCGACAGGTAACCGCGATCGAACTGCATCCCTTCCACGAACTCGTGGCCGGTGTCCATCGTCTTACCTTCTTCGACCGTAATCACGCCGTCCTTGCCGACCTTGTCCATCGCCTCGGCGATGATGTGGCCGATCTTGGTGTCGCCGTTCGCGGCGACTGTGGCGACGTTTTCGAGATCTTTCTTGCTCTTCACCGGGATGCTCATGCTCTTGAGCTTGGCCACGATGTCTTCGACGGCCTTTTCCATGCCGCGCTTCATCAGCATCGGGTTGGTGCCCGCCACAACAGCGCGAAGACCTTCGTTGAAGATCGCTTCGGCCAACACGGTTGCGGTCGTGGTGCCGTCGCCGGCAACGTCGCTCGTCTTCGAGGCGACTTCCTTCACCATCGCCGCGCCCATGTTCTCGTAGTGGTCGGGCAGTTCGATTTCCTTCGCCACCGTCACGCCGTCCTTGGTCACCGTTGGTGAGCCGAACGACTTTTGAATGATGACGTTGCGGCCCTTCGGCCCGAGCGTGACCTTCACGGCCTTGGCGAGCTTGGCAATCCCGCGTTTCATCGCTTCACGGGCTTCTTGATCGAATGCAATTTGCTTAGCGCTCATCGTATGCTCCAGTTAAATGGTTGGTGAATGACAAGTTCCCACACGGACTGTGCGGGAACTTTGGGTTGTTCGTGCGTGTTACTCGATAACGGCCATCACGTCGTCTTGGTGCATGACCAGGATTTCGCCGTCGGTCGCTTTGCGGTCTTTGAACTCATCGCCCGCCCAGGCGGTGAACAAGACTTTGTCGCCCGACTTCAGTTGCATCGGGATGCGTTTGCCGTCCTTGTGGTTCATCCGACCCGGACCGACCGCAACAACGGTACCGCGTTGGGGCTTCTTGCGGGAGGCGTCCGGGAGCAAAATCCCGCCGGACGACTTATCCTCAGACACTTCCCGACGCACGATGATCCGGTCGCCGATGGGCTGGAGAGCCATATCGTCATCTCCAAACAGAGTGGGGTTTCACCAAAGAGTGCCACCCACCCTGCAACAACCATGCCTATGAGTAGCCCGTTGCGAAAGCTATTGCAAACAAACAGGTTGCGCCGATTGACACGATGGCGAGTCACTCCAGTTCTGCCAACATTGCACTGGTAAGTCCCATCGAAGATGTCGGAATGGCAGTGCGAGATTGAATCCATAAACTGTTTAGTAACCTCTCCGCGATTTGGTTGATGTTCATGGATTTGTAGGTCGTGGTCGAGGCTTTGCGAGGCCCGACGCTCGGGTGTGAACGGAAATGGACCTGCCGTTTATACTGTTGCAGTCGAGTGTCGGGCCTCGTCGCCAAGCCTCCTCGACCACGACCTACAAGACCAAGACGGCACCATCAACCGGATTCTGTATTCATACGTCCTGTGGCTGCACCGAGCCTTCACCGGGTCCACGCCAAGACGGCACCATCAACCGGATTCTGTATTCATACCACAATACTCATCAGACCCGCGAGAACTTCTCATGTCCGCGACCGCACCAAAGCTCAGTGATCTTTACACGTCCCAATTCCCCGGTTCCCAGTCACGCTTTGCGCAAGCTAAGTCGCTGTTCCCGACGGGGGTGACGCACGACACCCGGATGATGGAGCCGTTTCCCGTCTACGTCACGCATTGCAAAGGCTCGAAGAAATGGGACGTGGACGGGCACGAGTTGGTCGATTACTTCGTCGGCCACGGGTCGCATATTTTGGGGCATTCTTCGGACGATGTCGTGAAGGCGGTTCAAGAGCAAATGGCGTGTGGTACCCATCCCGGTGCGTGCCACGATCTCGAAATCGAGTGGGCGGAGTTGGTCAAGCAACTGATTCCCTCGGCGGACAAGGTGCGGTTTACCGGGAGCGGCACGGAAGCGACGATGATGGCGTTGCGGTTGTCGCGCTTGGCCACAGGGCAGCCGAAGTTCCTGAAGTTCCAGGGGCACTTCCACGGCTGGCACGACTACGTGACCGTGAGTTCCGACCCACCCTATGAAGCCATCAGCGTCCCCGGTGTGCCGGATGGCGTTGCTCACTATTGTGTTGCGATTCCACCAAATGATTTGAACCTGCTCGAAGAGACGTTGAAAAGCGATCACCAAATCGGTGCCATCATTCTGGAACCGACCGGCGGGCACTGGGGTGCGGTGCCGATGCGTGGCGAGTTCTTGAAGGGTGTGCGTGAGATTTGTACCAAGCTCGATCGGGTGTTGATCTTCGATGAAGTCATCACCGGCTTCCGCGTGTCACCGGGCGGTGCCCAAGCCTTTTACAGCGTGACCCCGGACATGACGGCGCTGGCCAAGATTCTGGCCGGCGGGCTACCCGGTGGCTGTCTGGCAGGGCGAGCAGACCTGATGGCCTACCTCGAACCCCGGCACGGCAAGCCGAAAATGAAGCACCCCGGCACGTACAACGCCAACCCGCTCTCCGCATCCGCAGGTGTGGCCACACTCAAACGCATTGCCACCGGGGAACCGTCTCGACTGGCCAACGAAGCCGCACGCAATTTGCGCAATCAACTCAACGCGATGTTCGCAGCGCACAAGTGGCCGTGGGTCGCCTATTGTGATTTCAGCATGATCCGCGTATTGCCCAACTACTACGGCGACCGACCGCAATCCGAAGTCACCGGCAACGATGGCCTCATCCCCTTCGGCGGCCACCTGAACGATCTTGATGGCCCCAAGAACATGAAGCAAATCCACGCCATGCGCCAAGGGATGCTACTCCACGGCATCGACTGGTGGGGTAACGCCGGCATGACAAGTTGCGAACACACCGCGACCGACATCACCAACACCGTGCAAGCAATGGAGACCACCATCGGCATGATGATTGCCGAGGGGATTGTGTAACTGGTAGCGACGGTTGGAACATACGCCCACGAAATCGGCCACACCGTGGACAAAGACGGGTTCTATTCG
>JANLRE010000509.1:0-5775 GCA_031368205.1 Fimbriiglobus sp.
AAAAACCGCGAACCATTTCTCGCTCCACCGTGGCGTTCGCGTTTACACCAATACCTGGGCGGCACGATCGCAGGCCTCGGCGGATTTCCGCAAGAGGTTGGTGGCGTGGACGATCATGTCCATCTTCTCGTCGGTTTGAACACGACCCATCGCTTGGCCTACGTGTAACGCGAATTGAAGAAAGCGTCGTCGGTCTGGGTACACCAGCAAATCGGTCTGCCGACGTTTGCTTGGCAGATCGGCTACGCGGCCTTCACGGTCAGCGCGAACGCACGGGAAGCGGTGCAACGCTACATCGCCAATCAAGACGAGCATCACCGAACGAAATCTTTCCGCGAAGAGTTGATCGAAATGCTGGATCGCGCCGGGATCGCATACGACCCGAAATACCTCGATTGAGGTCTCTGCGCCTGCGAACGCATGACTAACCTCCTGAAATGAGGACAACCCGTTTCGCTGATGTGAAGCGAATGGAGAAGATGAGTGAGAATTCATTCATCTTTCACAAGTTTCTCACACTCCACCGTAGCTGTCAAGAAAAAACTATCGAACGATGACGGCATTTGTCAGATCGCTAATACCGACACCACTGGATGGTGACTTGATCGCTATTGCTGGATCAGCAATAGCCGTAACTGAATCTACTTCTTTTGGCCCTTTGGCGACTTGGGTTTCTTCTCGTGATGATGGGTGCCGTCGTAGCCGTCGCGGCGTTGCGCGAGCATGAAGTCGTACAGCCATTTTGCCGCCGTTTCCCAACCGCCGTTGTGGGCTTTGGCGATCACGGAATCGAGGTACTCAGCCGATGGCGTGGGGAGCTTGCCGGCTTCCCGGTGGGCAACGAGGCGTGCCTCGCACTTGTTTAACTGTGTCACGTCTTGATTTCGCACGGCCGTGTAGAGGGCGTCCACAGTGTTGAAGACCGCTTCGTCTGGACCCATTTGCGGTGGGTTCCGGAGGTTCAGCACGATCACAACAATGAACGCGACTGCCAATACCCCAAGTGCGACCCCGGCGATCCATTGGCGGTTCCACGGCTTAGTTTCCAATTTAGTAGTCGCCACTGACGACCTCCCCGCCGTTGCGGGTGGACAGGGCCACCCAGGTGTTCGGCTTGATGAACGTGGTGATGAACCGCACCGACCCGTCCCCGAACAGCACGTTGCACCCCACGCCGTGCTCGCCCCACATTTCGTCGGTGTGGCCGAACGGGTCGTTGGGAGCGTGGATGATGACCTGCGGATGGTCATGGGTATCCGGTCCGCTGTGTACCCCGACCAAACAGGTGGCTGCATTGTTCTCGCTGGGCCAGGGTCGCAGATCGAGCCGTGGCGGTGTGACTGCGCCGGGGACGACGCCGACCCAGGTTTTGTTGCTCAAGATCGAGCTATGTTCGCCGAGGAAGACGGTGTTCGACAGGCCATCGGTCACACCCGCAACCGTCATTTTGGAGTTCGGATAGAACGGCCCGTTGATGACGGCGTCCGGCGCGCTGGGGACAGGTTCCGGGATGTCGAAATCGTAGCAGTACGGGGTTGTCCGACCCCACGGCTGGTTGACCCCGGCGTTGGTGACATAATGACTGTGGCTGAAGACGATCCGGCTTCCCGTGGAAAGCACAATCGGAACGCCGTGCCGCCGGTCCGACCCCTCCTTCTGGACCTCGAACCCATCACTGCCGCCCGTTGCCGACGGGCAGATAAACATCGCCACTTTCATCTTCGCCGCCGCCGCGTTTTCGGGTGCCCAACAGGGCAGGTTCATGTTGAACTGCCGGAACAGATTGTCTTGCTCCAAGTAGGGCAGGATCAACGTGCCCCACGCGAACCCGCTCGGGCCGACCCGGATGTCATCGCCGTAACTGACCCCGTAGGCGGTGCCGTTGGCATACGGGTTGGTGACGCACGAGGGTGGGTACTTGCCGTTGGAACTTTCATAATTGTGCAGCGCGAGACCAAGCTGCTTCAGATTGTTCAAACACTTCGCCCGGCTCGCCGCCTCACGGACTTTCTGGACCGCCGGAAGGAGCAACCCGATGAGGATCGCAATGATGGCGATCACCACCAACAACTCGATCAGCGTAAAGCCTACACGTTGGTGCTGAAGTATTGGAATTCTGAGCCGTCGCATGGAAGCCTCCGAGAAAGCATAGGCAAGGTTAACATTGTTAATTAGCTTAGGCTAATTATTTACGAAGGGCAAGCTAATTGAACATTCCGGCTCTGAGAAGAGTCATGCTTGTAGAAATGCAGCAGTCACGAAGGCGTGACTTTGGATCCCGGCGAACCGGCTACGTAAGCGGCCGGGTGGACTACCTCAAGCGACAGGTCGATTCTTACCCAGGCGACTGACATCGCCGGTTCGCCGGGAATGTCAAAATTTGGTACGACACGCGGTAACCGATGCTGGATGGCTATAAAATCGGAATGAGTTGACTGGATGTTTGAATCTGGGAGACACAAATGGCGAACGGTTGGCCTCTGGAGCAACATCTCCGAACGCAACTATCGGCACTTTTCGGTGCATCGCCCCGTGGGTCTACGCCGTTCGTGGTGGAATGGATTGGGACGACCTACCGCTTTGCGAGCCGCAATTTCGCGGACCGGGATCGCTTTACGGATGGCGAAGGGGCGAGGCGTTTCGGTGGGCGGTTCAACCCGATTGGTGGACCACGGACGCTGTACTTGTCGCTGGATCGTGCTACCGCCACCGCCGAACTCGATTCGTGGTACGCTTACTACGCCATCCCCGATTCGGCGTTCCAACCTCGGGTTCTGGCTGCGGTTGCCGTTTGCATCGGGTCTGTCTTGGACCTGTCGGCGCCGGAAACGTTGGCCGAACTGGGACTCACATTAGAGCATATTGGCGAGGAATGGCGGGTGGTCTCGGACGAAGGCAAAGTGGCGACTACGCAGATGTTTGGCAGGCTGGCTTACGAGGCCGGCTTCGAGGGGTTGCGTTTTCCCTCCGCTCGTCGGCCAGAGGGGGTCAATTTGTCGCTGTTTCCGGACAATTTCCACGACGGTTGCCATGCTGTGATGCTCAATTCTGACTGAACCTGCAAAATTTCCTGCAAAATTGCTTGACGACGAGCCGATGATTAGCCATATAGTGTAGTAAACAGTAGTAAACTGCTTCTATTGGCAGGAAGCCCAGTTCTTTACCGGAGATTGCGATGGTGCCGCTCAACATGCCCCAGATGGCGGAGATCCTCTCACACGACGATCCCAGCGTGTCTGGAGAATTGCTGACCCGTTTGCGGCAAGAAATGGGGCTAAACCGTGCCGATTTTGGGCGGGTCGTTGGCCTCTCCGAGCGGTCCGTGGCCACGTGGGAAACCGGGGCAGACCTCAAAGAATCCTCACTGCGCACGATCGTCGAAATCGGCCGACTGTATTCCAAGTTGAGCCAATCGTTCCCGTCCCCCGAGCAACTTTCCTGTTGGCTGAAGACCCCGAACAAAGCCTTCGGCGGCTCGCAACCCCTCCAAGTCATCGAGCGCGGCGAGATCGACCGCATCTGGCGCATGGTGTACTTCCTCGAATCCGGCTCGCCCAGTTGAGACGGTGAGGTTTGTTTCGCCGGCTCAACACCCGAGAAGACGCAATCGTCTTTCCCGCGCCGGTCAACTCTGTCTTTTCCGATCTCGCATGTTACACTGTGGTCCATGACCCCACATTTGATTGAGCCGACGATCGACTTCGTGCCAGAGAAACTTGGCGAACTCCGAGGTCCGGTCCTGGTTCTCGCGGCCGACACGGTCGATGGCGACGAGGAGTTGTGTCGTCTCATTCGGTCACGATTGCGGCAATTTTTTGTGGTCCTGTTGTTGACGTATGTTGCGTTCTTGGCCCGCGATTTTCTGATCGACAAGCGTGAATCCGTCAGCCTTCAACGACAATTGTTATTGGCGGCCCTCCTCGCCCAACTGTCCGTCGTGGTGTTGTCTCGCACGCCGCTGTTCCACGGGTGGGGTTTCTTACAAGCGTGCGAATGGCTCTCGTTGTTGGTGTTCGCAGCCCAGCAAGGGACCAACCAGTACCTTTCGCTCGTAGACCCGTTGAACGCCGCGTCGTTCGGCAACCCCTCGAACACGGACGTCCAGATCCTAATCTCCACGACCTGGTTGATTCCGTGGTTCGTACTGGCGGTCGGCTACCCGGTGATCGTGCCCCACCCCTGGCGGCAAACGCTTCTCATAATCGGGCTGCTCGTGGCCGTTCCGGTGGTCGTGACGGCGGGCGCCACTGTTGTTACGGGGACGCCGACGTGGTCGGAATCTCGCATGATGTACCCGCAATATCTGATCTGGGGGTCGGTCGCGGTTTGCATCGGTGTGTACGTAGCCGTCCAGTCGGCGGCGCTGCGGCGGGAAGCGTTCGAGGCGCGAAAGTTCGGCCAATACCGCTTGCTGCAAAAACTGGGCGAGGGCGGAATGGGCGAGGTCTACCTTGCCGAACATCGCCTCCTGCGCCGCCCGAGTGTGATTAAGTTGATCCGCCAAGATCGCGCCGGCGACCCGCTCGTGCTGAGCCGCTTCGAGCGCGAAGTGAAGATTCTCGCCACCCTCACCCACTGGAACACGGTTGAAGTTTACGACTACGGCCACACCCCGAAGGGTGTGTTTTATTTCGTCATGGAGTACTTGCCGGGTCAAACCCTTCACGAACTCGTGAAAGCGCACGGCCCCCAACCGGCGGCCAGGGTCGTGTACTTGTTGCGACAAGTTTGCCACGCCCTACGGGAAGCTCACCGGGCGGGGTTGATTCACCGGGATGTCAAGCCCACGAACATCATGGTCTGCGAACGCGGCGGGCAAGCCGACGTGGCAAAGTTACTCGACTTCGGGTTGGTTCACGCCGGCCCGGTCGGTGGGAGTGATCCCAAAATTACGCAGGAAAATACGGTCGTCGGCACTCCCACGTATATGTCGCCGGAGCAAGCGCGTGGGCTACCGGTTGATGGCCGTAGCGATTTGTACAGCTTGTGCGTTACGGCGTACTTTCTCCTAACCGGCCGCGCCCCGTTCGCCGGTTCGATCATGGACATCCTGGCCGCCCAAATCCTCGAAACGCCGCGTCCGGTTAACCAAGTCAATCCCGACGTGCCGGATGATCTCAACGAAGTCGTCATGCGCGGCCTCCAAAAACAGCCGACCGAGCGTTACCCCAGTATCGAAGCGTTTGAAAAGGCGTTGTCCGCATGTGATTGTGCGACCCATTGGAACGAACACACCGCACGAGAATGGCGTCCGCCCCCGCCTCAGAATCCCCCGTGATGGAAATCATTTGATTGGGAGTTTGAAATTCCCCCTCCTTCCCACAACTCATTGCCTTGCTCTCTCGTCGTTAAGTGCAATGTCCTCGCAGCCAAGGTTCGGTGGTGGTCGTTCGTTTCGTGAGCGATTGTCGTCAAACCGATTCGTTTTTGGACTTCGGTGGGCCTAGTTGGCTCGAAAAGCGGAACGGGATGACTGGATGGGTTGCGGCTGTTGCACCATGTTTAACTTGATGGCCATTGGTTGATTTCGGTTTCATAATTTCGCGTTTCAATTGGGTTAGGTCGGGTTGCGCCACGGGAACGGGTTACATTTGTGGCGGCGCGTGATGATTTGTGATCGGGGCATAGTATCTTGCGTCGTCCACCCGGCTATGCTTTAAGTTAACATAAGCAATACCCGAAGTTTGCACCGGCCATTGAATTGGTGCCGGTTATTCCCACAGGTGGGATGATCGAAGAACTAAGGAGTTCTCCGGTTAACCCGTGACACACACC
>JANLRE010000481.1:0-1014 GCA_031368205.1 Fimbriiglobus sp.
ACGCTGAACTAAACAGAGACACAGATAGCATTCGCATTTCGGACACTGAAACAAACAGAATTACGCATTTTGTTTGTGTCAAATCTGGATGTGAAGAATCAGAACGCAAGCTGGAGCAGATGGGATTTCAACAAGACCCTGATGTTCTCGACATGTGGTTTTCGTCAGCACTTTGGCCACATTCGACGCTCGGTTGGCCGGAGCTGAACGCGGACTTGAATTATTACTACCCCACCAGCACGCTCTGCACGAGTCGTGACATTATCACACTCTGGGTGGCGCGAATGTTGTTGATGGGGTTGTATAACCTTGGCGAAATTCCGTTCACGGACGTGTATGTTCACCCGAAGATGTTGGACGGCTTCGGAGAGGGGATGTCGAAGTCGAAGGGTAACGGAATTGACCCGCTTGATATTATCGAGTTGTACGGCACGGATGCGTTGCGGTACGCGATGGTGAACGTGGCGACGGAGACGCAGGACAGCCGGTTGCCCGTGGTGAACGTATGCCCGCACTGCGGGACGCAGGTGCCGGTGAAGCAAGAGCACATGTACATGCGGACCAAGAAGCTGAATTGCCCGTCGTGCAAGAAGGCGTTCCGTCCGGGCGGGCCGTGGCCGGAAGACGACCCCGAATTGCCGACCGCGAAGCAGGCATCCGAGCGTTTCGATCAGGGCCGCAACTTCGCCAACAAAATGTGGAACGCCACGCGGTTCCTCCTGATGAACCTCGAGGGATACGAGCCCGGCCCGGTGGACGTGAGCCAGCTTCCCACCGAGGATCGCTGGCTGCTGAGCCGCCTCGCGACCACCACCAAGGCCGTGACCGAGTCGTTGGAAGGGTACGAGTTCAGCAAGGTGTCCGGCGCGATTTACGGCTTCGTCTGGTCGGAGGTCTGCGACTGGTACATCGAGATGTCGAAGGGCCGCTTGAAGGATCTCGCGGCGCGATTGACCGCGCAGCGGGTGCTCGTCGGCGTACTCGACGGCATCTTGCGGCTGGTGCAGCCGGTGA
>JANLRE010000521.1:0-2889 GCA_031368205.1 Fimbriiglobus sp.
GCGATGCCCAGCCCAATGATGCCGATCCACTTCGAGAGCTTGTCGAGTTGTTCGTTGAGCGGTGTGACCTCCTCCGAATCTTCGCTGGCTTTCTGACCGAGTTTGCCGAACTCGGTTTGATCCCCGACCGCCTCGATCCGAATCACGGCATGGCCGTCGGCGACCAACGTGCCACGCATGACTTTGTTGCGTGGGTAGGCGTGGTCTTTTTCGTCCGTGGAAGGAGTCGCCAACGGCTCCTTGTTCACAGGAAGTGCTTCACCCGTCAGCGACGCTTCGGACACCGATAACGACACCGCTTTCAGGACTTCGCCGTCCGACGGCACCTCCTCGCCGGTTTCGATGAGCACCACGTCGTTCACAACGAGATCGCGCTTCGGGACTTCTTGAAACTTCCCGTCCCGGATCACCTTGATGGGCACGTCGTCGTTGACTTTGTTCAAGATGTCGAACTCACGATTCGCCTTGAACTCGTTGATGAACGCCAACGTGGTTGCCAACAGAATCGCCGCCACGATGGCCAAACCTTCGATGTACTCGCCCTTGTAAATGCCCACCGCGATCTGGATGATCGCGGCGATAATCAGGATGCGGATCACCGGGTCTTCAAACTTCGACAGCCATTGTTTCCACCACGGCACCCGCGCCGGCGGCGACAGCACGTTGTGCCCGTGCTCGCGGCGGCTCTGTTCGACTTCCGCTGGGGAAAGACCGGGGTAGCGAACGTTCGTCGGGGCGGTATCGGCGGCCATGCGGTTGCTCGGGGGGTTCAAAATAAAAGACTGTTCACCGCAGAGTCGCAGAAATTAGTGACGCCTGTCGTGGCTCGGATAATCTCAAGGTCGGGTTTCTCCGGGTCTGGCAAATTTTTCTGGCACTCCGTCACCAACGGGTTTTCGGCCCTGAAAGGGACGTTCTGTCAGCCCAGAGCCATGCCCTGGGGGCCAGGCAACGATCGGGTTTTTATTCAATTCAGGACGGTTTATACCAAATAGTAACCAACAGAACGAACCGTCCCTTCACTCGTTCCCAGGGCATGGCCCTGGGCTGACAGAACGTCCCTTTCAGGGCCGAAAACTAAGAGGAATCCCGTGCCCGAAAAATTTGCCAGACCCGGTCTTTACTTCTTGCTTTCGTCTTTCTCTTTCACTTCGTTCAGGATTGACGCCAACACGGTGTCCGTGGACATGCTTTCGGCTTGGGCTTCAAAGTTCAACAAGACGCGGTGCCGCATTGACGGGAAGTACACCTTGCGGATGTCTTCAAAGCTGACGTTGTAGCGGCCCTGCAACAGTGCGCGGACTTTCGACGCGAGGATGAGGGCTTGCGCGCCCCGAGGCGACGCCCCGCAGCGGAAGAACCGTGCCGCGTCCTTCGTGGCGTACTCGCTGTCCGGGTGCGTGGCGAGTAGCAATCGGATCGCGTAATCTTGCACCGGGGCGGCCACGATCACCTCGCGGACCAGTTGCATCCATTGCTTGATCTCGCTCGCGTCCATCACCTTTTTCGGCTGCGGGTTTTCGTTGCGGGTGGTGCGGTCGAGGATCAGGTTCAACTCTTCGCGGGTCGTGAACGGCACTAGCAACTTGAACAAGAAGCGGTCGAGTTGGGCTTCGGGTAAAGGGTAGGTGCCTTCTTGTTCGATCGGGTTTTGCGTGGCGAGGACGAAGAAGGGTTCCACGAGAATGTGAACCGTGCCGCCGACCGTGACGCTGTGTTCTTGCATCGCTTCCAGCAGTGCCGATTGGGTCTTCGGCGTGGCCCGGTTGATTTCGTCCGCCAGGACAATTTGTGCGAACAGCGGCCCGGATTGGAACCGGAAGTCGCGCCGCCCGTCCGGCGATTCGCTGATAATGTTCGTGCCGATAATGTCCGACGGCATCAAGTCCGGCGTTAACTGAATCCGTGCGAAGTGTAACTCCAGCACCTGGGCCAACGTCCGGATCAGCAACGTCTTCCCCAACCCCGGCACCCCTTCCAGCAACACGTGCCCGCCGACGAACAAGCACGTCAGCACGCCCCGGACGATCTCCGGCTGGCCGACAATGACTTTGCCGATCTCCGCTTCCAGGTTGGCGAAGCGTTCCCGAAACTGGGCGGCCCGTTCGGGCATGGGGGCGGTGGTGTTCATGGAGGGAGTATACCCGGCAGGAAATGAAGCGTCGAGACTGTGGCGAACACGACGCGAAACCGAACGCGGGCGGCCATCAGTAGGTGATGGCCGCCCGCGTTGTAGTTGTTTAACGTCACTGGGTGGGGAGCATTTCAAAATTGGGAGAGGAGAGACTGTTTACTTCTTCGCTTTCGGCGCCGCCGTGAACTCGGCAGCGGTCATCTGCTTCACGGTACCGTCTTGCAGTAGCACCCACCCGCCAGCAGTGGCAGCGTCTTTGCCGTGGGCGAGAACGGCTTGGCTGCCTGCGGCCAGCCCGGACCCCCACAGGTAAACACACTCGCCTGAGTTTATCAGCCGCACTGCGTCAGGGAAAGCCGGTTCCAGCTTGTTGAATTCGGCAGCCTTCGTCGGTGGTGCCTTGTGCGTGCGGGAGTACGCCGGAAGCATCTCCTTCAGTTCGTTCAGCATCCCCTCGGACACCTTAGTGACTTCCGGTGCGGGTGCGTTGCCGCCCCCGCCCGACCCGCACCCGACAAGTGCGGCGAGGAAAACCGTTAAAGCGATCCGCAGACGAATGGCAGCCATGAATTGACTCCAGGAAACGAAACGGGCAGGCCAATTGGCCTGCCCCAAGGGTAGGGAATGAGATCAATTGTCGGTGATGACTTCCCCGCCACTGGCCGACCCGTAGGACTGCCACGCGGTGAAGTCGATGGAGTCCCGCACAAACCGGATGGACCCGTCGGCGAACCCCACGTTCACCCCGCCGGTGT
>JANLRE010000524.1:0-1555 GCA_031368205.1 Fimbriiglobus sp.
CGTTAGTTCTGATTTTGGGGCGGTGGGCTGCTGCGATGGGTTCGGCGATAGCGATCGTCGCGGGAATCGCGGTCGGGAATCACTACCGTGAATCGCCCATGCCGTGGGTAGCAGACGTACCGCCCTGGCATCAACTTCCTCGTGCCGCACTACTACTCGTGGTGGTCGGGTTGTTGTCTCGTTGGTTATCACTGTTGGTTGGCCACCGTCCGGCGTTGCGTGAGGTCGTTGTGTGGCTGCCACGATTTGCTACCCTCATATTCGTTGCGTTCCAAGTCATCCCGGACACGATGCGAACGGAAACGCCTTGGGTGATCCCCGCTTTCGTGCTGGCGAGTTTGCTGGAATGGCTGATCTTCGACACGTTAGCGAGAGATGGAAATGGCGGACAAGTTGCCGCCTACCAGTCGCTGATTTTCTTGCTGGGGAGTGGTGTCATGCTGTACGCCCACTCCGGGCGGTTCATGGATATTTCCACGATTGTCGGGTGTGCCTTTTTTGGCGTGGCGGTTGTCGCTGGTGCCACAAAGACTGAAACCAGTGGCAGTGTACCAGCCGGAATCGGGTTCCTACCGGGGTTGATGCTCTCCGGACGGTTTAGCACGGAGAGTCAAGTGCCGCTCTTGTCGTTCTGGCTGGTGGCACTCTCGCCGTTGTTACTGGCACCCTGGCTGGTTCCTGCGATTGCACACCGAAACGGTTGGGCGGTCCGAATCATCCGCGTCGTTCTGATTCTGTGCGCGTTAGGCGCCGCTCTGGTGTTGGCAGGGCAGAAAGAAACGCTACCTTGGGAAGAACAGAGCTGGTAAAAGCCCTTGACCCCTGATCGAGTCCACCGATGTTCGTGATCTCTGCCTTTGCGGATGAAATTTCGCCCGACCCGCGTGAACAAGTTGCCGTGCTGAAATCGTGCGGGGTACGGCACATTGAGTTCCGGTCGATCTACAAAACCAACGTGTTGGCACTTTCGGATTCGCACATCCACGACTTCAAAAAGCTCCTGGACGACGAAGGCTTCAAGCTCTCGGCGATCGGTTCGCCGATCGGTAAAATCGCCATCGACGCGCCGTTTGAACCGCACTTGGACAAACTCAAACGGGCCATCGAGTTGTGTGGCGTGTTTGCCACGCCGAACATTCGCATCTTCAGTTACTACCCGCCGATGGAAGTGACCTTCGATGGCAACTGGGCACGCTTTCGCGGGGAAGTGATTCGCCGGATGCAGGTCAAAGCGGAGATGGCGGCCAAAGCCGGTGTGATGCTACTTCATGAGAACGAACACAAAATTTACGGCGACTCCCCGGAGCGGGTCCGCGACATCATGACCAGTGTCAGCCACCCGTCACTCCGCGCCGCCTACGACGCCGCCAACTGGGTATTTAGTGGCTACGATCCGGTGAAGGCGTGGGAGATGACCAAGGAATTCACGACACACTTGCACATCAAAGATTGGAAAACCGGCGAAGAACACGGCGTGATTCCGGGCACGGGCCACGGACAAATCGCCTACAGCATCACGGACGCGGTGAAGCGGGGGTACAACGGCTTCTGCGTG
>JANLRE010000559.1:0-1103 GCA_031368205.1 Fimbriiglobus sp.
AAGCCCATGAACGATCGTTCATGGGCTTTGTTTCACTTCGGGGTTCACAATCCACTGCAACGGCCATTCCCCGCGCAGCAACTGGACGATGGCTTCGGCGGGGACGCGGGCCATGTCGTTGCGGCTTTGCCAATCGACCCCGGCGGTGTGGGCGGTCACGACGATGTTATCGAGCTTGAACAACGGGCTGTCGCCGGGCGGTTCGTGTTCAAACACGTCCAACCCCGCACCGGCGATTTGCTTCGACACCAACGCAGTCAACAAGTCGGCTTCGTTCACAACTTCACCGCGAGCGCAGTTGATGAGGCAGGCCGTCGGTTGCATTTGTGCGAAGGTTGTCTGACACATCAACTGCTTCGTGCCCGGTGTGAGCGGAACATGGAGCGTGACGAAATCGGACCGGCTCAGCAGTTCTTCGAGTGTCACGAATGAAATGCCGTGCTTGTTGGCAAAGTCCACGTTTTGGACCGGGTCGGTGGCAATCACTTTCATGTTGAAGGCAAGTGCCCGTGTCGCGGTGGCTTGGCCGGTTCGCCCCAGGCCGATGACCCCAAGTGTCCGACCGCGAATCGGTTGATACGCATAGCGGGGCCACTTGCCCGCGACGATTTGCGTGTGCTGATGGATTAGACTTTTCGCCAGTGCCAAGATCAGCATCATCGTGGTTTCGCCGACGGCTTCGTGGTTCGTGCCGGGGGCGTAGGTCACCACGACGCCGTGTTCCGTGGCCGCTTTCACATCCACGCCATCGTAACCAACACCCGCCCTGGCAATGATCTTCAACCCCTTCGCTGCCGCCGCTTCGATGACCCTGCGGGTATAGGGTTCCGAACCCGCCAGAGTTGCTGTGCAACTGGGGAGTTGTTCCAGAAGTTCCGCCTCGGTCATTTGGGCTTTGCGTTTGGGATAGACCAACTCGACGTTCGCGTCACGGAAGATTGGGCCGTAAATGGTTTCAATTTCGGGCAAATGCGACGGGGCGATGAGGATTTTGGGTGTCATGATGTGTATTATTCCACTGTAGGGGTTGTTGAGGATAATGTAGAACTTGCGAACCCCTTGGATCGAGTAGTGTCCCTGATTCACACGCCGAACGAAACTGT
>JANLRE010000613.1:0-1745 GCA_031368205.1 Fimbriiglobus sp.
CGGGCGGCGGACGGGAAGTTGATGTTCGTCGGGTCGGGTCTCATTCCATCCCCTGGGGAATTCCTGGGCATCTTCAACAGCGTGAGCGGAACCTACACCTCGAAGTTCGACCCCACCGTCCCGGCGGCGCAATTGACGCTCGCGGCCAACCGCAACGGTACCCTGTTCGCGGCGAATCGCAGTGGCATCACGATCTACGACAATGCCTTGGCCGTCAACAAGAACTTCGCCGCCGCTGCCGGTGGTCTTGCGTTCGATGCCCAACAAGATCTGATGTATCTGGCGAACACCGTGACCGGGAAGCTGGAGATTTACAACACCAAGACCTGGGCACAGGTCGGCAACCGTGCGCTCGCAGAAGGGCTAGGTCCGGTCACCCCGTTCGACGACGGCGTGATGACGGTCAGCGGCGATAGCCGCTACGTCTTCCTGTCCACGCCGACCGGGATTCGCCAGTACGACCTCATCGGGGCGGGTGGGGCGTTCACGGTGACGGGGTTGCCCTCCGTCGTGAAAGCCGGTGACACCTCGACGATCACGGTCTCCGCCACCGGCGGTCTGGGGGCGGTGAATCCGAATTTCACGGGCCTGTTGCGGTTCAGTAGCAGCGATCTGAAATCGACGTTGCCGACCGACTACACGTTCACAGCGGCGGACAAGGGGGTCAAGGCGTTCACCGTCGCCTTCCGCACCGCCGGGACGCAAACCCTCGTGGCCGGGAGTCCCGCTTCGACCATTACCAGTGTGACCGCGTTTACCCGTGTGACACCGGGTGCGGCTAGCCAGTTCGCCTTGACGAACTTCCCGCAAGGTCTCGTTGCCGGAGGTGTCCAACCTCTCACGATCACCGCCAATGATCCGTTCGGAAACTTGGTGAACGACTACACGGGAGCCGTGACGATCACCACAACCGACCCCGCGATAGTGCCGATCAAGTTCACCTATGTCATCACCGATCGTGGCACAAAGACACTGAATTACACGCTGAAAACGCCTGGGTTCCAGGACATCGTCGTGTCCGAGGACGCGAACCCGTCGGTCAGCGGCAAACAACTTCACATTGACGTGAGTGTGCCACCGCTTCCCCCGCCCCCGCCTCCACCGCCCCCCCCACCACCCCCGATTCCGCCACCCCCGGTTCCGCCGCCGCCGTTCGTGCCGCCACCCCCACCGCCTCCACCGGGACCACCGCCCGTCCCGCCACCGGCACCGCCGCTCAATGGGCAAGCCGGGGTCTACGCGATCGGCTCCGATGTCGGCATCATCAACCGCGCCTTCGTCTACGGAACCGATGGCGGACTCATCAACGTGTTCCAACCTTACGAACCGGGGTACTCCGGCGGCGTCCGGTTGACGGTCGCCCGAGGGCCGAACGGTGCCCACACCCTGGTGACCGGACCTGGTCCAGGCCGGTTCCCGGATGTGAACTTGTTCGACATCTACACCGGCGGGCAGATCGGGAACTATCAGCCGTTTGAGTCCACCTTCGTGGGCGGGCTGTTCCTATCGACTGGGGACTTTCTCCGCGAAGGGTACGATGCGGTCGTCTTGTCTCCGGATAAAGACGGCGGGCCACGGGTGCAGATTCGTAGTGGCCGGACCGGCGCGGTGTTTGCCGACTTCTTCGCCATCGAAACCAGCCAGAGCAACGGCGGGTACGTCGCGAGATCGCGTACGACGTCTTCGCACGCGAGCTCGATGGGTTCTTCACGATCCTCTGCCACGACGGCCGCACCGGCCGCAGC
>JANLRE010000619.1:0-7166 GCA_031368205.1 Fimbriiglobus sp.
TCGTCGCTGTGGCTCACAAACTCCTAACAATCGCCAACGCGATGGTCCAAAACAAAACAACCTGGCGACACTCGAACGTCGCAAATCCAGCTTGACTTCTAACACAGTCACTACACTCCGGTGCCCCTTCAGGGCACAAAACCAATACGGTTCATATTCGGAAACAGAAGTTCAACTTTCCCAACCACACTCCCCCAGACCATTCCACCAACCACAGAGGACATTTGTGAAACTCATTGTTGCAATCATTCGACCGGAAAAGTTAGAGTTTGTTCAACAAGCGTTGAATGAACGCGACGTGTATTTGATGACCGTGACCGACGTTCGGGGCTGCGGGCGGCAACGCGGCCACACCGAGTTGTATCGTGGCACGGAAGTGCAGATCCGACTCGTGCCGAAGATCAAACTGGAAATCGCGGTCAACGAAGCCTTCGTCGAAGCCACCGTCGAAGCCATCGTTCACGCGGCCCGCACCGGGGA
The DNA here is from genome assembly GCA_031368205.1 of Fimbriiglobus sp. GTDB lineage: Bacteria > Planctomycetota > Planctomycetia > Gemmatales > Gemmataceae > Fimbriiglobus. Next base: position 481 of record JANLRE010000619.1, read on the forward strand.
TACGGGCAACATCGGCGATGGCAAGATTTTTGTGCTTTCACTCGAAGATTGTGTCCGCATCCGCACCGGCGAACGCGGTCCGGAAGCCATCGGGCCGTAATAGCAACACCCGTTCAGCCGCCGCCGGACTAAATCCGGCGGGCCGTAATAGCAACACCCGTTCAGCCGCCGCCGGACTAAATCCGGCGGCTCGTGCTGGTAACATTCACGTCATGTCACTTGGTGAGTTTCGGCGCAATGAGCCGATCGAAGTCGGCCCACTCTTTTTGATGCAACATCGCTTTTGTTAACCCCCGTTGGGCCGCTTCCTCAATGGCACTATCCCGAAGTTTGTTCAACTCCGGCTTCTCGGTTGATTGCTTCTCATACACGATCGCCAAGTGAAAATAATACACTGGCCGGGGATCGAGCGAGATGGCGATCGTCAAATCCCGCACCGCCTCGTCGTACCGCTCACCCGCAATATGCACAATGGCTCGTGTATCCAGATAGGTTGGCCGTGGTCCTTTCTTGGCGATGATTCGGTTGATCGCATTGAGTGGCTTCGTGCTTCCGTCCCGGTTGTGAAGGGCCATAACCACGGCGTAGTTGTTGAGGAAGACTTCATGGTCGGGGTTGGTGGAAAGCGCAGCCTCGTAGGTTTTGATTTCGTTGTCGAATCGCCCGAACAGGTCGTCGAGTTCGGCTTTGGCGTAAATGAGTTCAAGATTGGTCGGGTTCAGTGGCAGTTTCTTGGTCACCCACTCGTCAATTTTCCGAACGGTCGCCGTCCAGGTCGCTCGATTGGCTTCTGGTTCGAGTGCAAATGGCCGGACGCGGGCGGCGCCTGACAAAAGCCGTGCCGTAATACCGACTGGGGTGGTTTGCTCGTGGTCATAGGCCAACTTGACCGCTTCGGCGGAGCGGCGGTTGCGGATGTAAAACGACGCCAGAGACGTGTACGCGAGAGGCTGATCGGACTTCGCCGCATCGGTGTAAATCGTTTCGGCCTCTTCCAAACACGCCAGTTCCTCCAATACTGGGGCAATCCGTGTGATGAGTCGTGTCGGGTCGCGTGCGAGTTTGCTATCCAACACGACTTTCGCGGCCTGCTTCTTGTTCCCCGTCGCCGCCAGGACGCGGGCTTCTTCGGTGACTGCCTCCCAACTGTTCGGCGCAATCGACTTCAAGCGTGTGACGGTTTCATTGGCCGCAGTCCGATTGCCACGCTGCAATTGCAACCGGGCCAGCGCCGCCAGATGTTCCGGGTCCGCGACGGCGATGGCCCGAGTGGCGTCACGCAACGCCGACTCCGCTTTGTCGAGTTGACCTTGTTGGATGTACATCCGCCCGAGGTAGTAACTTTGGTCCGACGTGAGCGGGATTTTTTGAGCGGTGTCGGTGAGCAAGTTGATGGCATCGACTTGGCGGAACGGATCGGTTGCCAGGATCAACGCCTTGGCCCGTTGGTCAATCAACAGGTTGCCACCTTCCTGAAGATTCGCTTCGATCATTTCCAGGGCTGCGTTCAATTCGGCTTGCCCCGATTGTTGGGCGACTTGGCCGTAGGCCAACATCCGCCGCGCCCAACAGCGAACCTCGATCGGGTTCGTCGCGGTGACCAACTTTTCAAACACCGCCGTCGCTTCTTTCTCACGCCCCGTGTGTTGCAACAGTCGATGCAACTGTCGGGCAATTGCCGTGTCAATTGGCAGGAGTGCTTGAGCTTCACGGTAGAGTTCTTCAGCCCGGCGGAAGTCCCCGAGTAACTCTTTGCAACTGCCGAGTGCCAGTGCGATGGTCGCAGGCGAATCCGGTTGTTGCGGGATCGGTTTTAACTTCGATGCGGCTTCTGTGAAAGCCGTTTGGGCGTCCTTCATTTTGCCGTCTGAGACCAAGAACCGGATCAGGGCCACCCAGGTTTCCGGGGCGTTTTCGTTCAGGCTGATCGCCTTTTCGAGTGCCTTGCGGGCGTCGTCCTTTGCCTGATTCACTTCCAGCACCGCCGCCCGTGCGAGGTGATCGCGGTAATTCCGCGAGGCCATCGCTTCCGGCGACTTGGCCCAGGCGATGCTCCTCGCACTATCCTCCCCGTAAGCGGTGCGAAGGAGTACGAGTTGATTGGTGAGATCTGCGGGAAGTGATGTCGTGCGACTGAGGCGGTTCAACAGGTCCAGCACTTCGGGTTGTCCTTGGCGCTCCGTCAGTAACCGGACCACGTTACGAACGAGTGGGTCACTGTGTTCGCCCAATTCCAGTGCCCGGCGATAGTGTTCCAGTGCCGCATCACCGTTCGATTCCAGGATCGCCAAGTCCCCGAGCAAGACGTGAATCGGTCCCCAGTTTTCACGCTTGGTCCGTGCGAGTTCGACTTGCGTTCGGAGTTCTGCAATTCGCGCCGTATCACCTTGTTTCACGTCTTTGATGACTCGCATCACTTCGGCTGTCAAGCGGATCGGGCTATCGTTGCCCTCCAGGCGTTCCAGTTCGCTAAGCATTTGTGCTTGCAGCGGGGCGTCCTGTTCCGCAACCGCAAGGTCGAAGACGGACGCACGCAGTGTGATGTCGTAAGGGTTTTCGGCGATGGCTTTTTGAAAGAGACCCATTGCCTCTTTGCGTCGTCCGACATCAAGAAGTGTTGCCCCTAGCTTCGAGTAAAGCCGGTACCGATCCGCTTGGTTGAAACTCCCTGCGTTCTCGCCCAACGCAACGATTGCTTTGACCTCGGTTGTCGGCGTTCCCAACAGAATCGCTGCTCGCGCAAGCCGGAACTCTACCCGATCACCGATGGCTTTCTCCGCGTCGTCTAAAACTTCCACCCCAGCTTTCAGGTCCGTGTTCGCCTTCACCAAGGCAAGTGCCACCCGTGGGCCGGTGAGGTAGGTCGCCTCCTTTTGGGCGACGGTCTTTTCCAGCAACGCCAGTGCTTCAACAGGCTTATTCTGCAAGAGCAGCGCGTTCGCACGGATGACGGAAATCTCCGGGGCATGAGGTTCCGGCCCGTAGGCGTCCTCCAGGATGTTCCAGTTCCGTTCCCGATCGGCGCGGCTACGGATGTCGGCCAGAAGCAAGTTGCAAAGATCGGCGCGTGTGCTGGGAACCGTTGCCGCGAGTTGTCGGTAGATGGCGATGGCCTGCGTCAGCTTGCCAGTCCGGGCGTAGCACTCAGCCAGGCTCAACTGGACACGAAACGAGCGTGGTTCCACCTTCAACGCGGCGGTGAGGGTCTTGAGCCGATGTTCCAAATTGTTCGCCAAGGAAAAACAATCCGCCAAGCCAAGCAGCGCGTTGAGTTGTTGGGTCGGCAGGCGGTCCAATCCGCTCGTCGTGGCTTTTTGAAACAACGCCATCGCGGACGGCCAGTTGCCTTCCGTCAATCGAATGCGACCGACTAGATAATCCGACGCATACTTTGTGGCCGGCTCGGCAGCGAATCGCTCCGCGATTGTTGCCGCACTCGTTGCGTCACCCAACTCGATCATTCGATCGGCAATGTCGAGCAAACTGGAATCGAGTTTGGTGGACGCTTTGCTTGCGGCGATGAGGGTTTTTTTGGCTTCTTCCTTGTCCCCGACTCGTAGCTGAATATCGGCAAGCGTCATTTGCAATCGAACGTCATTGGGCGTAGCAATCAAGGCTTTGCTCAAGGCCTCGCGCGCCGTCGTGTAGTCTTTGTCCGCGTTCGCTAATGCAACCAACGTGAGGACGACTTCGACGTTTTGGGATCCGGTCGGAATGTTGCGGTAGGCGTATTCGATGTCATCGCGCGCCAGTTTCGTCTTGCCGGTCTGGGCGCGGTATTTGGCGCGTAACAATCGAGCCTGAACGTCGTTCGGTTTGGCCCGAATCAAATCATTGACTACCGCATCCGCGTCTTGTTCCGAAGTGGGGGAGGCAATGTCGTTGCGGAGAATAAACGCCAAGTGGAGGTACGCTTCGGGGGTCGCTTTCCCGGTGGCAATGGCCTTGCGCCAACTTTCGATCGCGTCCGAAAACTTCCGTTCGCGTTCGTCACAGATGGCCGCGAGTTCAAACAATTCGGCGTCATCACCGGCTGTTTCTGGCGACGACAACAACGTGCTCAAATGGCCACGGGCCGCCGGGAACGACGAAATTGCCACGTAATGTCGGATCAACTTACGCCGTTGCTCGGTCCGGTTGGCTTCCAGAGCCAGCAACTTTTCGTAGGTCTTGATGACATCAAAAATGCCACTCGGCTTCGTTTTCGTGACTTCTTCGAGCGTGTCGGCATATTCCGCGACCGCTTCGACATTGCGCGGCTGAAAGTTCAGGTAATTCTGATACAGACTTGCGGCGGTGGGCCAGTCTTGTTGCTTGAACGCGGACTGGGCACGGACCAGTAGAACGTCCGAGTGCTGCCGGACTTGGAACTTGTGGAAAAAGTACAGCCCGGCGCCGCCCAGAATGATGATCCCAAGAACCAGCAGTAGTCGGAAAACCTTCAGTTTTCGCCCGAGATTACGCTTCCGAGTCATAACGGTAGGATTCCCAGTGTTAATTCTAAATGATCCGCAATGTTCAAAACACTCAATGGTAGCATTGAAGCGATTACGCCAATTCTACACAAGATACTAGCAGATGATTCCAACTGCCTACCGGATCACACAGACTGAGCTAAGATGTCAACAATTTCTAACTGGGATTCCGTATGCCTCACCCGAAAACCTCAAGCGCCGTCGTTCTCAGTTTTGACGTGGAAGAGCATCACCGAATTGAAGCGGCGGTGGGCTTGGAATCCGTTGATCATTTGAAAACAGAATACGCCCAGCGGATGGAGACCACGACCCGCCGGTTACTGGATCAGCTTGCAAATGCCGATGTCAAAGCGACGTTCTACATCGTGGGGCAAATTGCCGAAACCCACCCGAAACTCGTGCGGGATATTTCGGAAGCCGGTCATGAAGTCGGAACCCACGGTTGGGACCACCAGCGTGTTCACCGCTTCACCCCCGAATCGTTCCGGAACGACATTCGACAAAGCAAAGAGGCACTCGAACAGGCTACGGGCCAACCCGTTTACGGTTACCGTGCCCCGACTTTTAGTGTGATGCGCCAGACGGCATGGGCCGTGGACGTGCTTGCGGAAAGTGGCTTACTCTACGATTCGTCGATCTTCCCGGTACGGCATGATCGCTACGGGGTGCCGGATGCACCACGGGTGCCGTTTATGGTTTGCGGTGAAGAACGGGAGATTCTTGAACTGCCACCGACGACGTTCCGATTCCTGGGCCAGAACCTTCCCGTTGCGGGCGGTGGCTATTTCCGGCTGTTCCCGCTCCAATTCATGGAAGCGGGAATCCAACAACTCGCCCGCAATGGCTCACCGCTTGCGATGCTTTACTTCCACCCGTGGGAATTTGATCCCGATCAACCAAGACTGCCACTTAAGCGGCTCGCCAAGTGGCGCACGTATGTTGGGATCACCAAAAGCACTGACCGCTTGGAGCGCTTACTGAAGCGATACCAATCCCGATTCCGTCGTGCCATCGACGTTGTCAACCAACTCGAATCTCAACGTGACGAGCTACCGAGATACGCCTTGGCCGAAAAAGTTCCGGTGGCAGGAAGCGGCACCCGATGAGCGGTTATTTCCCGGTCTGACCTTCAATGCTACGGCGCCGTCTCCAAGCCATCCCGCCGATCATTGTGATGCCGATCAACCCGGACACGATGGTCGTCGGTTCGGGCACGACTTGGGGATTGATGACAGGACACGTGTGCGGCACAACTTGCGGTTGCACGACGATCGGTGGCGGCGGAACGAACGGCGGCGGCGGCACCGGCGGGATGGTCGGTAGCGGATCAAGTGGTTGAATCAGGACGGGTGGTCGAATCGTGGGTGGGACTAGTAACGGGTCGGGATTGGGCGGCTGAGTGATCGTCACGGGTGGCGGCGAACCCAGTGGTATCGGTGGAAAAAACGCGAACCCGTCCAACGTGGTCATCGTGAAAGCCACCGTGCCCGCCGCGACGGTCGGTAACCATTTTCGTGCGTTCCATGTCATGCTACTTCCCCTACCAGTGTTACCAGTCCCCCGACTGTTCACATCTTCCATCGGTTCCCAGAACGCCCAAACTGCAACGAATTCCACGGCTCGGCACGTTTGCGCTGACCATCGAGCAAAAGGCCTCGGAGACAGGCATCACCCCATCGACATCGTTCAGGAACGAGATCCGATCGGTACGCAGTGTCGCAAGCTTCCGTACTTCCATCGACTGAGTATGACAACTGGCGACGGAAGCGCAAGTGCCGATACGGGCAAGACGTGGTCGAAGCCCGAGATGCTCCCGGCGAGCTTCTACGGCCCAGTCCGCGCCAAGCCGATCCAACTGAAAGACGGCACCATCCTGACAGGCACCTCGGTCGAAAGCCATAAATGTTGGACGCCTTACGTCGATCGGTCCACGGATGACGGCGCGACGTGGTTGCGGTCCAATGCGTTCAACGAAAAGTCTGGCCACGGCCAAATTCAACCGACGATCTTTGAAGGCAAAGACGGAGCCATCATCGCGCTGATGCGGTCGCGTAGCCCAAGGCAAGTCTGCCGCTCCGTCTCCACCGATGGCGGCAAAACCTTCACCCCCGCCGAACCGACCGAGTTGCCCAACCCTAGCGCCGGCATCGACGCCGTCCGCACGAAAACCGGCGACGTGTTCCTGATCTACAACCACACCCCGATTCTGCG
>JANLRE010000664.1:0-8116 GCA_031368205.1 Fimbriiglobus sp.
CTTGCTCGATGATGTCCATCATTTTTTTGAGGGCACTATGTCATTTAGTTTTTTCCATCTTTATTTCGACGACTTGGAACAAGGGCAAGAATGGGAATCACCCGGCCGCACCGTGACGGAAGCGGACATCGTCACTTACGCTGGGTTTAGTGGCGATTACAACCCGATGCACATCGACGAAGAGTTCGCCAAAGGAACCCCCTTCCGGCGCCGAATCGCGCACGGCTTCGGGGTGTTTTCGATGGCCAGCGGTCTCGGGGTGCAAGTCCCGCCGGTTCGCACCATTGCCCTGTTCGGGGTACGGTATTGGAAGTTCGTGTTGCCCGTGTTCATCGGCGACACGATCCGCGTCCGAACCAAGCTCGTGGAAAAAACCCTACGCGGCATCGGCAAGCGCGGTGAAGTCGTTTGGCACCGCGAGATTCTCAACCAGGATCGGAAGGTCGTCCAGGAAGGCGAGATCGTTACACTTGTGGAATGCCGGCCACTTGTTCGTGCGGCCAAAGTCGCCGAGTCCGAACCGGCTGCCGTGAACAATGGCACATCGGTGTAGGGACACTCGGAATCGTTGAGCCTACGCCGGTCAACTTGATGTCAACTTTCCTACGGGGTGCTCTTGGTGGCACTCCGTGTCTCACAACCGCTACCGTTGTATTTTTCAGCACATTGACCACACCAATTCTCATCCGACTGCACAATTCATTCCGGCTTTAGGGCCATCCCATCTGGATTGCCCGAACGGTACATCCAATTTTCTTTACCTAAATCGCCGGACGTGATACAACTAAATCACTTAAACTTCGTCATTAGCTGCATTCTCCCGCAATCCATCACGACTCGAAATAGACAACTTTCGGAGCACCCATGAACCCTCGCCTGCGTCGCCGGTGGCAATCCCTTCTCAATTCGTTCGTGAAAGACAAAATCAACTTACCCCGTATCTCGCTCGGCATGGAGGCGCTGGAATCGCGGATCACCCCGTCGCTGTCCGCGATGGGACCGTACACGCCGCAAGAACTCGCGGACTACAACGCTTCCGCTGCTGGGTCTTACAACTTGCTGACGGCGCTGCCAGCCAGCCCGATCGGTGCAGCACCGGATCTGAAGCTCAACCAGTTCGTCCCGTTCACGATCGACCTGAATACGCTGAAATCCCATCTGGCGACCGCGCCGCAAGAATTCGCCACGACGCCGCAAGTGACGGTGGCGATCCCGCGCCCGGATGGCCAACTGGATCGGTTCAAGGTCTGGGAAGTGTCGATCATGGAGCCGGGTCTGGCGGCCCAGTTCCCGGACATCAAGACGTGGCGTGGCCAAGGGATTGACGACCCGGCAGCGACGTTCGCTGCCGACATCACCCCGCAAGGCTTCCACGTTCAAGTCCTCGGGCCACACGGGCGGTGGTACGTCGATCCGTTCTACCACCTTGATTCCAGTACCTACGTCGCGTATTACCCGAAGGATTTGGTCAACAGTCACGGTAATGTCCCTGAAGGCGTACCCGAAGGGACACAAGACGGACTGGCTAACAGTTCGCGGCCACCAGCCGCGTCGGGGAGTGGCTCGCCTGCGGGCCGTAGCTCCAATGGTGCGATATTAAGAACCTACCGGGCCGCGATCGCGGCTGACGGCGAGTATTCACAATTCCACGGTGGTACTGTGGCACTCGCGCAAGCGGCAATTGTGACGGCACTGAACCGCGTCGATGGTGTTTACGAGACGGAACTGTCCATCCGAATGGTGCTGATTGCGAACAACACCTTGATCGTTTACACCGACCCAGCAACGGACCCGTACACGGACAACAACACGCCCCTTTTGTTGACACAAAACCAAGCTAACGTGGATGCCGTGATTGGGTCCGCGAATTACGACATTGGTCACGTCTTCACAACAGGCGGCGGTGGTCAGGCGGGTGCGATTGGGAATGTCGGGAAAACTGGGATGAAAGCGGAAGGGGTCACCGGCCTACCAGCCCCAGTTGGGGATGATTTTTACATTGATTTCGTGGCCCACGAGATGGGCCACCAGTTTGGTGGCGACCACCCGTTCAACGGTGTCAACGGTAACGCTGGCCCGGCTCGTTTTGGCCCAACGGCTTACGAGCCTGGTAGCGGTTCGACGATCATGGCGTATGCCGGGATTTGCTTGGCCGACGATCTTCAGCCACACAGTGACGCCTATTTCCACGCCATCAGCCTGGATGAAATCACGAACTACACGTTCGGCGGTCCGGGTGCGGGCAATACCAAAACAACGACGGGTAACAACATCCCGACGGCGAACGCGGGTCTCGACTACACGATCCCAGCCCGTACCCCGTTCGCACTCACCGGCGCCGCGACTGATGCGGACACCTCTGATGCCTTGACCTACAACTGGGAAGAGTACGACCTCGGGCCTGCTCAAGCTTTGGGTTCTCCGGACAACGGGAGCAGCCCGCTGTTCCGGTCCTACATTGGCACGGCGGACCCCACTCGAACATTCCCCAAGCTGGCTACGGTCCTGAGTAACGGTTCGGATCAGGCCGAAATTCTGCCGACAACGAATCGGTCGTTGAACTTCCGCCTCACGGTTCGGGATAACCGGGCGGTCGGTGCGTACAACCGAGACGATACCAAGCTGACCGTTGTGGATACGGGCAGTGCCTTTGCCGTCACTGCACCGAACACCGCCGTGACCTTTAAAGGCACGACCCAGCAAAATATCACGTGGAACGTCGCGGCAACCAACGGCGGAGCGATCAACGCGACGAGCGTGAACATTCTCCTCTCGACCGACGGCGGCTTGACGTACCCAACAGTGCTGATTGCCAACACGTTGAACGACGGCGCTGAACTCGTCACCATCCCGAACTTGCCGACCACGACCGCCCGGATCAAAATCCAGCCGACGAACAACGTGTTCTTCGACGTGAGTGATACGAACTTCACGATCACGAACGGGATCGTCATGTTTGTCACCTCAACTAATCCCGCCAACAACGGGGTCATCACCGGACCGACCACGACGCTGGACGTTTCGTTCACGAAAAATGTTGACGTGGCCACGATCGGTACGAACGACCTGAAACTTTCGACGGGGTCCGTGACGGCGGCGAACCTGCTGAACCCGAACACGATCCGGTACGATCTGACCGGACTGGCCCCCGAAGGCCCGCTCACGGTGACCATTGCTGCCCAAGCAGTCGGCGACACGTCCGGCAACCTGAGCGGTCCTTACACCGGCACGTTCGTGATTGATCTGGTTACGTCGCAGTTCCCGGCACTCGCGGCGATCAGCCCGGTCGGTTCGCTGGCCTATCACGGAACAACGTCTGCGGTCGTCAACACGGCTCTGGACACCGACAGCTACACCATTAACCTCGAAGCCGGGCAACGCCTCAGTGGGATTGTTTCGCCGGTAGCCGGGCTTCAGTCGAAGCTGCAACTGACCGGCCCCGGTGGCATCAACGTCAGTGCCGTGGCGACTGGCGCTGGCCGGACTGTCGTGTTGCCATCGACCGCGATTGTGACGGCGGGGGTGTACACCTTCACTGTGAGTGGTGTCACATCGACCACAGGCGGCTATGGCCTCGAAGTGCTGTTGAATAGCACGCCGGAAGCAGAGACCTACGGTGGCATCCCGGACGACTCGCCGGCCGCAGCCCAGAACATCGACCCGACGTTCATCTCGATTGCCAGCGGCATCACGCAAGCCAGCGTCCGAGGCCGGTTTGATCTCACCACGCCGGATGTCTACTCGTTCACCATCAATTCCGGGGATACGATCTCCGTCGGTCTGAAGGCGTTGACAGCAGGCACGGCAAAGCTGGACTTGGTCGATGTGAACGGAACTGTGTTGGCCACCAGCACTAGTGGCGCGAGCAATCTCGACGCCCTCATCGCCAGCTACACCTCCACGAAAACGGGCACCTACTACGCCCAAGTTTCCGGGACGAGCGCCGTTGAGTACAACCTGTTCACGTTCCAACGGGCGACGATCGCGGCGGAGCCGAACGATACCTTTGCCACGTCGCAGACCTTGATTCGGAACCTCCCGGTCGTGGGCGCCATCAACGGCACCGATGATTGGTACACGCTCAACATCGGCACCGGTGACATCGTCAGTTTGAAAACGGCCACACCGGGCGATCAACCCGGCGAGTTTGTCAACCTGCTCAACCCGTTACTCGAAGTGTACTCTCCGGCGAACACGTTGTTGTTCACGGATGACAACTCGGCCCCCGATGGCAACAACGCTAAGCTGTCGTTCACGGCTGCCACAGCCGGTGCGTACCGCGTTCGCGTCACGGGTGCGGGTGGCACGAATGGTGAATACGTCCTCACCCAAACAGTCGTCGATCCGGCACCGACGGCGAAGTCCATCACACGGGGCGACCCGAACCCCGCCACGACCGCATCCGTCACTTGGCTCGTCACGTTTAGCGAACCCGTCACCGGCGTGACCGCGAGCAACTTCCAATTTACGGCCACCGGCAGCTTGGTCGGTGCTGCGGTCCTCGGGATTGTCACGAACGGCAACGTTGTGACCGTGACCGCCAATGTGGGCACGGGTCACGGCACGTTGGGGTTAGACCTCGCCAACCTCACCGGCATCGTGGATTCAACGAATCAGCCTGCGACGGGAACGGGTATTGTTGGCCCGGTCTATGCCGTCGATCGAGTCTTATCATTGTCCATTTCCCGCACCAGTCCGGCAGCCTCGAACACACCGACCGTGTCCTGGACCGTCGTGTTCAGCGAGCCGGTCACAGGCCTATCGCTGGCAAACTTCACGCTGGTCAACGTCGGCACGCTCAGCGGCTTCGGCCTGTCAACGCTCACGGGCAGCGGCGCGACTTATGTCGTTACCGCGAACACCGGCATCGCCGACGGGACGCTCGGGTTAAACACCGGCAACCTGACCGGCGTCACGGGGCTGTTCGCCACACCAGTCACGGGTTCCGTCACTGGGGAAACTTACGTCTTCGACCGCACCCCACCGTTTGTTTCAACGATTGCCCGAGTCGGGCCAGCCACAACCCGCGCGACATCAGTCTCGTGGACGGTCACGTTCAGCGAATCCGTTACCGGCGTATCGGCGGGCAACTTTGCTCTCACGACGACGGGCATCAGTGGGGCAACGATCAGCGGCGTGACCGGAACCGGCGCGACGTATACCGTGTCCGCATCAGTGGGTAGCGGCGATGGCACCGTCACTTTGATGACGGGGAATCAGGCTAGCATTGTGGACGGTTTCAGCAACGTCGCCACGGGCACGCTGGTGGGTGAGTCTTACACGATTGACCGTACCGCACCGACTGCCAGCATCGGCCAGCTTGGCAGTCCGCTGACGAACGCCGCGACGGTCAGTTGGCTAGTAACGTTCAGCGAACCGATCGTGAACTTGACTGCGGCGAACCTCGTCACCACCAACGTCGGCGTGACACCCGGTGTGTTGACGGTGACGAAGAACAGTCCCGTCACTTACACCGTCGCCTGGAATACCGGCACGGGTGACGGCACGCTGGGTTTCTCGATCACGAACACCGTTTTCGATTCGGCCACCAACCCGCTTGCCGGGGTTCCGGTTATCGCGCCGGTGTTCACCATTGACAAGACCAAACCCGTTGCCACCATCGTCCCGAACGGATCGACTCCGACCAACGCCGCCGCCGTGAGTTGGACCGTCGTCTTCAGTGAACCCGTGACCGGGATCACGGCAGCCAACTTCGCGTTGGCCCAATTCGGTGTGAGCGGAGCCGCAATCACCGGGGTATCGGGAAGTGCTACGACGTACACCGTGACCGCCACAACCGGGGCGGGCGATGGCACACTCGGGCTGAACTTGAGTAACAGCACCGGGGTCGCCGATGCCAGTGGCAACCCCGCCGCTACGCTGATTGGGCCGAAGTACACCTTTGACCGAACTGGTTCGTTACCTCGGTTGACGACGACGGCCCCCAACCCGTCCGTTTCGATTGTCATTCCCGTTGCGGTGACCTTCACGAAACCAGTCACAGACTTTACCGTCGATGACGTGGTTGTCACGAACGGCACGATCAGCAACTTTAAGGTCGTCACAGCCACGACGTTCACCTTCACCGTCATGGCCGTTGCCGCAGGCGATGTGGGCATTGTGATTCCAAGTAGCACGTCGGTCGATTCCGTTGGGAACCCGAGCTTCGGCACCACGCTGACACGCACGGTCACCCCACCTGCACCGACGTTCACACTGGTGAGTACGGCACCGGCCAAGACGAATCAATCGGTTCCGGTAACCGTCACGTTCAACGAAGCGGTCACCGGGCTGACAGCGGTGAAACTCGTCGCCACGAATTCGACCGTCACCGGGTTTACCCAAGTCAGCCCGACGACGTACACGTTCGGGCTGGTCCCGATTGCGTCGGGTAAAATCACGGTCACCGTCCCTGTCGGTGCCGTGTTGAACGCCCTCAAGGTTCCGAACGCATCGGGCACTCTGGCAGCCGTCCAATTCGACAACACGAACCCCGCAGTCAGCGTGGTTCCGACGCTCGATTCGGTCGGCGTCGTCGATGCGTTGCCGGTCCGATTCGCGGTCAATTTCTCGCGGGCCGTTGCCGGATTTGATGCGTCCGGTGTCGTGGTGACCGGCACGGCGGGTGGCACTCCGGTCGTCAGTGTGACTGGCAGTGGGTCGAGTTACATGGTGACGGTCACCGGGCTGACCAGCAGCGGCACGACGACCCTGAGCGTGAAGCCCGCCGCCGGGACGGACGACTTCGCCAACGCCAGCACCGCATCGGTTCCGGCCACGGCGACGTTCGCTTTGAACGGGACACTACCTGCCATTAAGACCGGGATCGTCACGGTCGGCAACGGGGTTGGTAACCAGATTCAAGTGCGCAACCCGGACGGCTCGCTCGCGTTCAGCAAACCCGTGTTTGGTGCAAGCTTTACCGGCGGTGTCCGCGTCGCCTCGGGGGATTTTAACGGGGACGGTGTCGCGGACATGGTCGTCGGCACCGGCCCTGGGGTGGTCACGTTGGTTCAGATTCTGGACGGCGTGACCCAAGCCGTCCTGTTCCAAATCCAGCCGTTTGAAGACAGCTTCACTGGTGGGGTGTACGTCGCAACCGGGGACATCAACGGCGACGGTGTCCCGGAACTCGTGATCTCCCCAGACGAAGGCGGTGGGCCACGGATTCGGGTGTTCAACGGGAAAAGCTTCACCCAAATCGCGGACTTCTTCGGGATCGACGACACGGAATTCCGCGGCGGAGCACGGGCCGCAATCGGCGACTTGAACGGGGACGGGTTGGGCGATCTCTTGGTGGCTGCCGGGTTCGGCGGCGGCCCCCGAGTGGCCGCGTTCGACAGTCGCTCCTTGGGCGGCACGCCCGCCCGGTTGTTCGCGGACTTCTTCGCCTTTGAACCCGAGTTGCGTAACGGCGTCTACATCACGTCGGGCGATCTTAACGGCGACGGGAAGGCGGACATGATCGTCGGTGCTGGCCCCGGTGGCGGCTCGCGTGTCCTCGCACTATCGGGTCAAGCCTTGGCCAACGAATCCGGACGCCAGAGCCAACTGGCCAACTTCTTCGCCGGTGATCCCGCGAATCGCGGCGGTGTTCGGGTGACGACTTCCAACTTGGATGGCGACAATCGCGCCGACCTCGTCACCGGCTCCGGAAGTGGTGCCGTGAACCGCGTCTCCACCTACGCCGGTAAGACGATCCCCATCGACGGGACACCCACTGTCTTCGCCACCTACGACCCGTTCACCGAGTTCAACGGCGGGCTGTTCGTCGGGTAACGAATGATGCGTGTGAGTGAATAGCCTGAAAGGGGTCTGGGGAATTTCTTTTCCCCCGGCTCCCTTTCCGGCTATTGTGCTATCCGGATGGTTCCCCTCCCCACCGATGGTCGCAATCATGGAACTCGACACACCGATCACCCGCCGGGCCGCACTTGCGGTTAGCGGAAGCTTGGTAGCCGGACTTTCTGCCTCGGCACTGGTTCTGCAAAAAGCCCCCGTCGCACCGGAAGGCTACACGAATCAGACGAGTTATCGACCGGGCGAAGAGGTCGTATTTCACGTCTCGTCGGCAAGTGAATAAGACGTTGAAATTGCCAGAATCGGTGCGAAGCGC
>JANLRE010000686.1:0-1782 GCA_031368205.1 Fimbriiglobus sp.
CAATCCGCCGCAACCCAGGTGATTTTGGTATGATGGAATTGAGTATGGTTGGCACATGGAAATGGGATGGTAATCGGTTACATGTCTCGATGGGTGAAACCTTTGGGACTTTCGAGTTGTTAGCCGGGAGAAGCCCGGAAGCGATCGTGCAAATCAGCGGATTTCAGTGTTACGAGGACGACGAACTATCACTATCAGGAATTGAATTGGTACTGCGTTCTCGAAAAACGGTCTGATCGACCGTATCATCTCCTCACACCCGCACTTGTCGTTTCCCCGCCCCTGTCGCTATATTCACTGCTTCGGCTGCATCTGGCTTCGCTGTTCCTCGTGTGCTTTGGCCGACACGCGGTAAGGTTCGGTGAGGGGAATTTTTCGCTATGACTGAGACATTGATTGACCTTCGCGCACTTCTGGTGGAACGCGAAGAGTTTGAAGGCAGCATGGTTTCCAAGCTGCGGGAAGGGCTGGCTCAAGGCGGGCCGCAAGTCAAAGCCTTGAAGGAAATCAACGAAACGCTGACGAAACGACTCGCTGCGGCGCAACCGCCGCAACAGAAAAAGTTGCACCTCAAGCTCGGCGTCGTGGCGTTCTTCCTCGGCAAAATGACCGACGCGGTGGAACAACTCAAGCAATCCGAAGGGCCGCTCGCGGCGTTCTTCCTCGGGCGTGCCCACGCCCAACGGGGCGAGTACGATGACGCGCTGAAGTCGTTTGAACGGGCCGAGAAAACGGGCTACGCCGCGCAGCAAGTGCAACTGCAACGGGCGGGGGTGCTGCGGTTGCAATTGCACATTGGCGAAGCGAAAACGATTCTGGCGAAGCTGAAGGACATGGCCGCCCACAACGCGGAATACCACTACCAAGAAGGCGGCATTGCCGAAGCGGAAGGCGACGTGCCCCGCGCCGCGAAGTCTTACGAACGGGCCGTGGAACTGGACCCCGCCCACACCGGCGCCCTCTTCCGACTCGGGTTCTTGAACGACCTGAGTGGCAACGACCTCGAAGCGATCGGGTACTACGAAAAGTGCCTGAAGCACCCGCCGGTCGGCAAGGGCGTGCTGTACAACCTCGGCGTGCTTTACGAAGACAATGGCCAGTTCGACAAGGCGACGGACTGCTACCGCCGTCTGCATAAAGCCGACCCCTTGGACGAACGCGCTCGGTTGTTCTTCAAGGACGCCGAACAGTCGATGACGATGTACTACAGCCCGGAAGACGAGCAAATCAGCGTGCAGTTCCGCCAAGTGATGGAAGTGCCGATTACCGATTTTGAACTGTCGGTGCGGTCCCGCAACTGCTTGAAGCGGATGAACATCCGCACCCTCGGCGACTTGACACGGGCCACGGAACCGCAACTCCTGGCGAGCAAGAACTTCGGCGAAACGTCGCTGGATGAAATCAAAATCATCCTGTCGCAGAAGGGCCTGCGGATCGGGCAGTCGCTCGAACAGGGGCAACAGTACGAGTTCCGCTACCGCCCGCAACAGAACCTGTCCGTCGAAGAGCAAGCGGTCCTCAACAAGCCGGTCAGCGAACTGAACCTTTCGGTGCGTGCCCGCAAGTGCATGAACCGGCTGAACATTGCCACCCTCGGCGACCTCTGCCAACGCACCTCCGACGAACTGCTCGAAGCGAAGAACTTCGGCATCACGTCCCTGACCGAAGTGAAAGAAAAGCTCACCGGGCTAGGGTTGAAACTGCGTGGGGACTGATCGGGGTGATCCGATTTGTAGGTCGCGGTCGAGGCTTTGCGTGGGCACCGACAGTGCATCTGTCGGT
>JANLRE010000533.1:0-2165 GCA_031368205.1 Fimbriiglobus sp.
TGATAGCCGAGTATTCCGCCGCGATCAAGATTTGGTTCGCCGCCGGTGCCGCAAGTTGCACTTCACGAACTGCCACCCTAAAGGGTTCCAGAATAACCGCTTGACGAGCCGTGAACATAGATGCCTCAACGATGCTGGGGAGACGACGCGAGATCGGCATTCTACCTTCTCCGTCCTGAATCGGCACCACTTGTGCAAGTTCAAGTTTCTAAGATGTTGGTAAGATGACATCGCTCAACTTCCGAGGTCTTATGATGACACCGCGACTATTTGGCTCCGTATCGTGCCTCGTGCTGATCGGGGCGGCCAGTGCGTTCGCCCAGGCACCTCAGCCACCGATAAACCTACGTAGCTTCGGCACGCCACAGGGGCAGAGCGTGACCCAATCGCAACTCGGGTTGTGGGCGGGGCAAGTGGCCCTGTACACCCAGGCGTTGCGGACCCAGTGCAACACAATCGGGTTACCAACCGGCCAAAAAATGCAACTGCTGATGATGGGTGATCGCGCTGTGAACCAGGCGAACGGGTTCCACCAACTCGCACTTCGATCAACGAATGCCGCCCAGTTGAACGCGCAACATGCCGCGATGGATGTGGCCCTCGAACAGTTTGTCGGCACGGTCCAACAAATGACGGCTGGCAACCCTGGTCTCAGCCAAGCCATCTCCCGAGTGCAGTACGCTGATGAACGCCTCCATGCCGCATTGGGTGGCACGAATCCGGGTGGCGACACCCAACGGGCAATCGTGGTGCGAATCGCACGCTCCCTGGACGACCAAACGGAAGAGTTGCGGGCCGTGATTGAAGACCTCGGGATTGCCGGCAACAGTCGGGAGTTTTCGCGGAGCTTGCGGAGCTTCGCCAACCGAACAGGAAGGCTAGCGCGGGACATCGAAGCCGGTGGCTCCATCGACAACGCCCGCCGTCAGTTCGTGGAGATTGAACAGCAGTGGCGTGGCCTGACCCCGCAAGTTCTCGCCTTGGCCAGCCGCGATGCCCGTATTCGGGTTCAAGCCTCGCGGGTGGAAAGCTTGTTCACCGAACTCGGGCGAACGCTCGGTGCGGGTGATGGCAACCCTGGCATTCCGCTGCCACAACCGGGCCTGGGCATCATCACGAAATCGGACCGTGTTTTCGTGATAGGTGCTGGTGAAAGCGGTGGCCCGCATGTCCGCGTATACCACGACATTAACGGAACCTCGACCGATTTCTTCGCTTACGATCCGAACTATCGTGGCGGGGTTCGGGTCGCCGTAGCGGACCTGAACGGCGACGGTTTCCCGGACATTGTTACGGCGCCGGGTACGGGAATGCCGCCGCTCATCCGCGTGTTTAATGGCCGCGATTTGAGCCTGTTAGCCGAGTTCATCGCCTACGACCCCCCGTATGATTTGGGCACTTACGTTGCCGCCTCCGACCTGTCACGCACAGGGCAAGCGCTCATCACGGTTGGTCCGGGTGTGGGGGGACCGCCGCATGTGAGAGTCTTCGATCTGGCGGTCGGGAAAATGATCGACGAGTTTTACCCCTACCCCAAGGAGTTGCGCTGCGGGGCACGGGTGGCGATGGGTGACATGGATGGCGATGGCGTCGCGGACATTGTGACGGCGCCGGGTGCGGGGAACGGGCCGCACATCCGCATTTTCAACGGCTTGAATCGGACACTCCTGAATGAGTTTAACGCCTTCGACGACAAGTGGCGGGGTGGCGTTTTCATTGCGACCGCCGACGTGAATCGGAACGGGCGGGCGGAACTGATTACCGGAACTGATGCCGGTGGACCGGCCATCGTCCGCGTCTTTGACGCGATGCGTGGCCGGATGATCGGCGAAGTCTCGCCGTACCCAGGTAACTATCGCGGTGGCGTGCGCGTCGCCGCCTACGACGTGAACAAAAACGGGCGGCTCGACATTATCTGCGCACCCGGAACAGCCAGTCGCGGCTTGCCGGTGCGGATGTACGACGGCCGCACCAGCCGCTTCATCGGCGACCTCTCACCCTACGGCCCCACCTTTGAAGGCGGCGTGTTTCTGGGTGCGCGGTGACAAGAACATGGCTTGCCATTCCCGGCGAACCGGCTGCGTTAGCTGCCGGGTGGTCAACGAAGGGAATGCACGGTTGGTTACAGACGAAAACAATCATTCGGCTTGTGGAACACCACCCGG
>JANLRE010000711.1:0-1769 GCA_031368205.1 Fimbriiglobus sp.
CTGGGTTCCTGGGGTGCGCGAAGCGCGACCCCAGGCTAATGGCTTCAATCCCTTCGGGATAAAATCAACCTGAGGCATCCTGAAGGGATGCCAGCGATTAGCTGGGGGTTGAGCGCAGCTGGGTTCCTGGGGTGCGCGAAGCGCGACCCCAGGCTAATGGCTTCAATCCCTTCGGGATAAAATCAACCTGAGGCATCCTGAAGGGATGCCAGCGATTAGCTGGGGGTTGAGCGCAGCGACACCCCCAGTTTCTGCAGCGACACCCCCAGTTTCTGTAACCCTCCGGTTGCCACCAATCAGGGCGTGACTTTGTTTCTGGCGACGGCTCTGATACAGTTCAACTTTCGACCGACGGGGAATCGTCATGACCACGGTACTCATTATTGACGACGAGCCGGACAACATCGAACTGCTCACGCGGCGGTTGGTGCGGCGGGGGTTTGTGGTGCTGAGTGCGATGTCGGCGGAGGACGGGATTGCGAAGGCGATTGCGGAACAACCGGACATCGTCTTGATGGACATCAAGATGCCGATCGTGGACGGCTTTGAAGCGACGCGGCGATTGAAGGCGGACCCGGCGACGAAGGCCATTCCGGTGATTGCCCTCACGAACCACGCCATGCAAGAAGACCGTGACCGGGCTGCCGCTGCGGGGGCCGACGAGTACGAGACCAAGCCGCTCGATTTGGACCGGCTGTTGGCGAAAATCCAGACGCTGGTGACTAAGATTAGCTGATGCTACAGACATGATGCGTGAAGAACTCCGGAAGGTATTGCGATGACCGTTCGCCTGTCGTGCCCCTACTGCGAAACCGCCGTGAATCTCGTCGATCTCCCCGCGACCCATCGGGTGGTTTGTCCGCGCTGTGGGGAGACGTTCGCGGCCCATGCCACGGAAATGCAAGAGAGTGGCCCGCACATTCCGGTCGCCTCGCGCAACGGTTCCCATCCGCCGGATGAGCCGACGGATTCGGACGAACCGGCCGCCCCAGAGCGTTCGTTGATCGGCCTGTTACTGTTCGGATTTGTGCTGGGGGCGTTCGTTGTCGGTCTCGGGATGTACGCGATTTTTCGCGGCGATGCGAACCGAGGGGAACAGGACACGTCCGAACTCACGCCGGCCAAACTGGCCACCACAATGCCGCCGCTGGCGGTGCGGGGGTTGGGGTACTTGCCGAAGGACACGAACATCGCGTTCGCCGTGCAACCGGGGGCGCTGTTGACCTACGCCGAACGAACGAAAACCGACCCGAAGGAATTGCTGATTCAAGCCGGCGTGCCGGCAGCGGTGTTCACCACACTCGACCAACTCGGCGTGGAGTTGGAGCAAATTCAGTCGCTGGTGGGCGGACTGACGTTGGCCAACGATAGCCTGTTCCCACGGGCTGTCATCGTGCTGACACTCCGGAAAAAAATCGCGGACCCTGCGGCTTTTTTGAAGCAACTGAAGGCTCAGCCGATCAAGGGCGTGGCGGGTTCGACACGCTATAAGGTGACCGTGGCCAACCTGCCGATGGTACTGGCGATTTTGGATGCCGGGCCGTACTTGTTTGCCACCGACGCGAAAGACCTGGATGCCGTTGGCGGCACCCTCACGGCTCCGGACCAACTGACGACGGGACTGCGGGATTCGCTGACCAATCTGAGCCCGGCGAGTTTCGCGTGGGCGGCAACCGACGCCGAGGAATGGGGCAAGAAGCCGACCGTCACCCTTGCCGCCCAAGCGTTGAAACAACCGGATTTGCCCGCTCGTCTCGCCACGTTGCGTG
>JANLRE010000719.1:0-13607 GCA_031368205.1 Fimbriiglobus sp.
GGCGATCGACGACTTGTTGCAGAGCGAGGATCTGGAAGAAGTGCTGGCATTAGCCCGGAAAGTCGTGCCGCGGCTCTTCCGATCGGGTTAGAAATTACCCAGTCGAAAAGATGTGTCCATACCTCTGCACCCTGAAGGGGCAGAGGAAACACCTTCGCCCCTTCAGGGCGATTGACAACGGGGTTGACTGTCCACGGGTTACGCTTCGCTTCACCCGTGGCTACATGCCTGTGCCCCTTCAGGGCACTAAATCTAAGAAGATACACAGTAACCGGAAATCAATCAGCCGACGTTTCTGCAACAATAACCTGTCGGTTCTCGTAACTAAACTGGCTTACTTCTTGGCCGGGTCTTGTAATGCCATTAATTCCCGCACGGTTTCGACCAACTTCGGGTCGCTCATTTGTACCGCGTTGATAAACCGTGCGGCGTCTGTATCCGAACAACTCAAGGCGTAGTACACAATGCTACGCCGAACTAATCGACCGCTGTGAGTCGGCTTGCTGAATTGACTAAGGATGTCTGGGGTCAGTTCCCAGTAACCCCAACGGCGCAAATCTTCGATCGCCATGTCCGCCAAATCGCTGTGGGCGAGCAAGCCACGGTAGCACTTCAACACCTGGGCTTTCGTCTCCTGGGGGCGGGTCGTGTGAAAGAATCGCACCGTGCCGATTGCCGAAAGGCGTTCGGCGTAAGGTCGTTTGGCATCGGTGCTGATGGCTTCCACGGTTGCCCAACCTACGTTGGGGTCGAGCAAAGTCATCGCGGCCAGATAGCCGCCGAGGTTGTCGCGGATGCGGTCTGGCAAGGGTTGGGTTTGCAACAATTTGCTGAAGGCGAGTTGATCTTCGGCGGTGCCACAAAGACCCAGCATCATGGCGAAGACGCCGAGCCGATCGACAGGCGTTTCCACGTTCGACAACAACTTTCGGAGCGTGGCCGGGTTGAGTGCCGTTCGTGCCGCTGTGATCTCCGCATCGCTTGCTTTGGCGAACTCCAGAAACGCATCACCGGACAGGGTGGGATCATGGGAGTCGAGATAGGTGAAGTAGAACGCCAGCCGCTTCGTGGCGTCTTTCTCGTCGAGCTTGCACAATGATTTCACATATTCGGTAACATTGGGGGTCGCAGGAAGACCGTGGAGGGGGTCCGGTTTGCCGTCCACAACTGTGGCGAAGATCAGAAAATCCGGGGCGGTGTTGCCGATTACCGGGATGTACTTCGGCAACGTCAGGACCGCTTGGTTGCCGAGCTTTTCGTAATTCTTCAGCACTTGTGCGACGTGGAAATCGGTCGTACTCATCGTCCCGTTCGGATCGAAGCGGGGATTCTTGAGTTGGCCATAGGCCACGAACTTGGCTTGCTGAAAATGCTCCCGAAGAGTCTGTCGAGAAGAGACGCCACCGCCACAAAACGTGCAAGCGGTGGCCGGTGGTGTGGAAAGTATCGTAACCCAGACGGTCACAATTGCGGCGATCCTTCGCATGGTTATTTCCCGTTGGTCGGCTTCGTTTCCGGCGGCTTGGCTGGCTTAATTTCGTCGAGCAAGGTTTGCTCGACGTACTTCACCCGCTCCGGGTCTTCCTTGCGGATGCGCTCAACGTACACTTTCGCGGCCTTTTGCTCAACCGGAGCTGCGAGCGCAAATCGAAGGATGGCACGGCGGGTGATCGGGATGCCGTTGTGGGATTTTTCGTCGGCGAACTTCAGGACGAAATCGGTCAACTCCCAACAGCCCCATTTGCGGAGGTCTTCAATCGGCAGGTCGGCCATCTCCGGCAGGGCAACGATGAACTTCATGCCTTCCAGCACTTGCTCGTGCTTGATGAGGTCCGGGCGAAACTCCCAGTAGAACCGCAGCACCTTCAACACGGCGTAGCGGACTTGGAAATCGCTCTTGGGGTCGTTCAGCACCTTCATCGAGTAGTCCCACCCGGCTTTCGGATCGAGCATCACATACGACGCCAAGATGCCGTCGAGGCCACTGGCAAAGGCGTTATCCGGTGCGTCGAGCAATTTGCGAATGGCGGCGGCATCTGCTTTCTTGCCACAGTGGCCGATGAACAGGCCGTATAAACCGAGGCGGGATTGTGGGGTGCTGGGGTCTTGAACCCACCGCAGGACTTTGGCGGCGGGGAGCTTCTCCGCGAGTTGGCGCACCTCTTTGTAATCGGCATATCCAAACTCGTTCATCGCGTCGGTGCTGATGACCAGATCGTTCGAGTCGAGGTATTCAAAGAAGTACCGCAACCGCGCGATCGAGTCCTTCTGGCGCACTTCGATCGCCCCCTTCAGATACTCCGCCAACTTGCTATCGGCGCGCACGGGTTCGCCCCGGTACGCATCCAGTTGCACCGCGTCATTGTTGGCGATGACCAATGGGGACAGAACACCAGCAGCGGCGGTATCGACGGCTCGGGTGTAGAGGTTGCTGAAGACGAGCAACTTCGAGTCCACGGCTTTCGGATCGACGGGGATGTAGCGTGGGATCGTGATAAACTTTTTGCCGATCAAGTAGTCGTGCGGCTTCACCACGGTTTCGATCAGTAGTTCCGTGGTCCCCTTGGTGAAGTCGTTCGGATCGCGTTTGGGATTGGCCAGCGTCCCCAGGACGATGAAGTCCGCTTGGCTAATTTCACCGGACAACGTTTGCCCCTGTGCCGAGCAAAACGGGCACGCCGTAGCCGTTGGGGTGGCAACAACACCGAATGCCAAGAACGCAATCAGTGGTAGGAAGGTCCAGCGTATTCGCATTGGGGATGCTCCGAGTTGTGGAAAGGCATGTCACGCTATTATCGCGGGGAATACCAACCGTGGACAAGGACGAACCAGGGATTCGTGCCAGTTCACCCCGATTGCATCGCATTCAGTTTTTGTTCCACGATGGCATAGGCAGTGGTTGCTTGGGGTGGGAGAGTCGCGTGCATGGCGTGGAGGTACTGCCACGCACGAATCATTCCACGCTCGCGGCCTTTTGTGGACAGTGTCTTGCTGTCCGAAAGATTGTCGTAAATGTCCGCCAGTTTGCAGACCGTCACCGGCCACTCCGCACCAGCTAGCACGCGGTGGTACTCGGCTTCGCGGGCGGTTTCTTCGAGTCGCATATCTTTCGTGAGCGCGGCCACCCAGCGCGCCACGTCGGCACTGAACCGTTCGGCAATGTCGTCGTAATCGGTCGCGGTGTCTTCGATCGTGTCGTGCAGGAGTGCCGCAGTCAACACGTGCGGATCGTCGATTCCGAAGATGTGGCGCACGACCAAGCACACGCGAAACGGGTGGGCGGCATATGGTGTCTGGCCATCCTTGCGGACTTGGTGCCGGTGCGCACGCGCTGCAAATGACGCAGCTTCAAACAACAAATCGGTCGGGGTGAGTGATTCGGGCATCGTGACTTCGTTCTCCAGGCAAAGAACATCAATTCTTCATTAGTCAGGATCGACCTGCTCCTGCATAATATCAGCCCGCTCGTCTCCCGCACTTTGGAATCACCACCAAGGGGTTCGCTATGAACCGTGTTTTGTTCCTCGGCTTGATCGGAATACTTGCGAGTGGCCTCACGTCACTCGCAACAGCCGATGACCCGCAGCCGGCTAAGAAGCTGGAAAACCCGACGGCCCGTGTGTTGCCGGGGATCACGAAAGACGGCTTCGTGCAGCTTCCGAATCAGTGGAAATTGAAACCCGTGGGACGGCAAATCGAAGTGGGTGACCTGCCGGTCAACATTCAGATTCACCCCACCGGGCAGTTCGCTGCCGTGCTGCATTGCGGTTACAAAGAACACGAAGTTGTGATCCTGGACACCAACCCCGCCCGTCGGGAAGTTGTGTCACGAACCATCATCAAGCAAGGCTTTTACGGCCTGACGTTTTCGCCGGATGGCAAGCAACTCTACGCCAGTGGCGGCGAGTTCGATGTCGTTTACGTCTGGGACTTCGACAAAGGGTTGCTCCACAACAAACGCGAAATCGACGTTAGTAGTGGTCGCCGCACCGTCCCGGCGGGTCTGGCCTTTGACCCTGCTGGCAAAGAGTTATTCGCGGCCGGGTTGTGGGCCGATTGCGTGATTCGGGTGCCGCTCGACAACCCCGCCAACAAAATTATCATCCCGCTTGTCACGAAAGAAAAGAAAGCTGAAACTGCGAAGGGTGCGCCGCCAAGCCCGCCGGACGGGCGCAAGCAGAAAGACGACAAAGTCGAAGACGAGTTCGGCGGAACCCGCCCGGTTGTGAACAACTCGTACCCCTACACCGTGCTCGTCGAACCCGGCGCGAAACGGGCGTTTGTTAGCCTGTGGGCGAAGGCAGCAGTGGCCGTGATTGACTTGGAGAAAAATGAAGTGGTCGCACGGTGGGACACCGCCGAACACCCGACGGAAATGGTGTTGTCGCCTGATGGCAAAGCGCTTTACGTTGCCTGTGCCAACTCAACGAAAGTAACGGTCATCGACCCAGCAACGGGTGATTCATTACAAACCATCAACGCTGCACTCTACCCACTTGCGCCCAACGGCAACACGCCGAATAGTCTGGCCATCACGCCCGACGGCCAGATGTTGTTCGTAGCCAATGCGGATGCCAACAACCTGGCCGTGTTCAACGTCACGGATGCGAAAGCCGCGAAGCCGTTGGGCTTCATCCCGACTGGGTGGTATCCCACGTCGGTCCGGTTCAACAAGCTCGACAAAACCATTTACGTGGCGAACGGGAAGGGCCTTAGCTCCAAGCCGAACAACTACGGCTCCAACCCCAATTTGCCGGGTAGCACGCTCGAATACATCGGCTCGCTGTTCAAGGGAACGATTTCGACGATCCCAGTCCCGACGCCGGACGCGATGGCGAAATACTCCAAGACCGCTTACGAATGCAGCCCGCTGATGAAAGACAGTGCGGTACGCAGTGAAGGCATTGCGGCAGACAATCCGATCCCCCGTAAGCTGGGTGAGAAGTCGCCGATCAAGTACGTCATCTACATCGTTAAAGAGAACCGCACCTACGACCAAGTTTTCGGCGACATGGCCGCTCGCAAGATACCGAAGGGGAACGGCGAACCCAATCTCTGTCTGTTCCCGGAATCCGTCACGCCGAACCACCACAAGCTCGCCGATGAGTTCGTGTTGTTGGACAACATCTACGTCGATGGCGAAGTGTCGGCGGACGGCCACGAGTGGACGATGGGCGCGTATGCCACCGATTTCGTTGAGAAAATGTGGCCACTGAGTTACCGTGGCAGCCCAAAGGGCACCTTCGGTTACCCCAGCGAAGGGACATTGGACTTGGCAGCCCGGCCAGCCGGTGGCTACTTGTGGGACCGGGCTAAAGAAGCGAACGTGACGTACCGCAGCTACGGCGAATGGGTCACCAACGGCACGATGAAACCGGACGGCACGTTCAATCCCGGCAAAGCTGCCGTGAAGACACTGGAAGGCCACTTCGACCCGGAGTTCCGTGGGTACGATCTCGACTACCCGGATGTGAAACGGACGGAACGGTTTCTGAGCGAAGTGAAACGGTTCGAGCAAATCGGCGAAATGCCACGGCTACAAATTGTGCGCTTACCCAACGACCACACCTCCGGAACCCGCGTCGGCAAGCCCACGCCGACCGCCCAAGTTGCGGACAACGACTTAGCACTTGGTCAACTGGTCGAAGGGATCAGCAACAGCAAGTTTTGGAAAGAGACTGCCATCTTCGTGATCGAAGACGACGCCCAGAATGGCCCTGATCACGTCGATGCCCACCGCGTCGTGGCTCTCGTGGTGTCGCCGTACACCAAGAAAAAGTTCGTGGATTCGACACTCTATTCGACCACGAGCATGTTGCGGACGATGGAGTTGATTCTGGGACTGAAGCCGATGAGCCAGTTCGATGCGGCGGCACGCCCGATGTATCACTCGTTCCAGGCCATGCCGGATACGTCACCGTACAAGCACGGAGTGCCCCAGTACGACCTCAACAAAAAGAACCTGGCGACTGCATGGGGTGCTAAGCGTTCGGCGGAGTTCGACCTGACGAAGGAAGACATGGCGGACGATTTGTTGTTCAACGAAGTCATCTGGAAGTCGGTCAAAGGAGCGGACATCAAGATGCCTGCCCCGGTGCGTGCCGCCTTCTTCGTGCCAGTGAAAGCGGCGAGTCCGAAGTAGTGCCAGCCATTAGCCTGGGGTGTCGCTGCGCTCAACCCCGTAGGCATCAAGTTAAAGGATCGTGACGCCCACCCGTCGGTCAATCACTCCGAGGGTTCGATGACAGCCGTCATCGAACCCGCACATCGTGCGATCGTGGGGTCGGGGCCGTAGGCGTGGATTTGTTCTTGTTTCAGTTCGGCATGTTCGCGGGTCGTGGTCAAGACAATCGAGCGGCCTTCGTTGTCCACCTGTTCTGCCATTTTGAAGCCCTTCTCAACCGGGTGGCCGAACAGTTCCTTCAACATCACGATGACGTAGGCGAAGGAATGGTCGTCATCGTTCATCAAGATGACGTGGTAGGGCGGTTGATACCGAACTTTGTGTTCGGTCTCAACGTCGGTGTCAGGGAAAGCCGTCGGGTTGCTCATCGACTCAAATCTCGTGACGATTAGCCCGGAAAAAAAGTGCCACCACGAATCACATGAATCGAACGAATTAAATCAGAGTCATCAAGAACCGTGCGGATCACAAGCAAAAGTAACGTCCCGACTCCAGACTCGCATTTTTGCTTATTCGTTCGATTCGTGTAATTCGTGGTGACGGAAGCAGCTTAGTTTTTAGTCAATCGGCCCGTGTCCGGTTCGACTAACTTGGGAACCGACCCGCTCGAAGTCGTGGAGATGTTCTCCTCGACCCGACCGAAACTGACGAAGGCGATGTCGTCACTTTGGGCACGGCCGTTCGCATGTCGGTCCACGGCTCGTATCACATGGTCCCCAATGGAGCGTGGTCGCGGTGATGTTGTCGAAGCGGGTATCTGCTTAACAGCTAGGTGAATCCCGTCGTGCTGGAAACGGGAGTCGTCGGGGGCTTCCGCATCCGTCACGCCGTCGGTAAAGACAATCAGTGTTTCGCCGAGGTTCATCTCAATCGTCTTCGCTTCGTAAACATAATCGACGACTAACCCGAGTGGCAAGCCACTCTCCGCGTGAGAAATCACATCTGCGAACGGGGTGCCGTGCTGCATTTTCATCGGGTTAATGTGCCCCGCGTTGACGACCGTGACTTGATTCACTGCGGGGTCAATAATCATCGCAGCCAGTGTGACGAACCGATCCCCGATGCCGCCGTTAATCAGTTGGTTATTCAAGAGCATGATCGCTTTCGCCGGGTCGGGTTCAATGAGCATACTGAACCGCACTTCGGCACTCAATTTCGCCATCAACAACGCGGCGGCAACGCCCTTGCCCGCAACATCGCCCAACACGACTGCGACCCGACCGCGTGGCAGGGTGATGAAGTCATAGTAGTCGCCACCCACGGACTGCGCCGGGCTGTAGTAAGCAAAAAACTCATAGCCTGGCAATTCCGGGAACGACTTCGGTAAGAACCCAACTTGCACTTTGCGCGCGACCTCGATTTCCTTGCGCTCTTTTTCGCGTGTCACCAGCGCTGCGAGAACTTGGGCTTTTTCAATCGCAATCGACGCGAGATTGCCGACGATGGTGAGCATCTTCAAGTCGTCGTCCCGGAACTTCTTGCCGATGTCCTGGGTGTCAAGTTGAAGGGCGCCGAGTGGCTTGCCTTCGGCGGTCATCAGCGGCACACACATGACCGAACGAATCCGGAATTCGGCGATCGACTGGGCCGAACCCATTGCGGAATCCGACGACGCATCTTCACTGAGGTAAGACTGAGCCGAATCGAGACACTTTTTGATGATGGTTTTGCTGAACCGCAACCCCTCACCACCGGGCCGGGAGCGGTGCGATTTTTCGACTTTCGGAATCATCCGGCCTTGCTCGTCCAACATGATTACAAAGCAACGGTCGGCCTGCTTGAAGACGCTGAACAAGGTGTCCGCAATTTGTGGCAAGAGCAGTTCCATTTCCACCGTGCGGGAAAGGCTGGTACTGATTTCCAGCAAGGCGAGCAATCGTTCCGAAGGTTGGACTTCCAGGAGTTCCTTCGCCCCACTGCTACTCGCACTGAACGAATGCCGAACCGTGGTCATTTCGTCGGACTCGTTCGCTTCGACGGCATCCGCAAGTTCCGGCGGCAAAACCGGCGGCGGGATTTTCGGCGCGTTCTCATCGTAAAACCGGAACAGGAAGTCGCAAATCTTCAGTCGGTCCTCGTTCTTCAACGCCGTCGGCACCGCGATGCGGTTTTGGTTAATCAGTGTTCCGTTACGGCTGCCCATGTCTTCGACGATGTATTTGCCGCCCTTGAGCGTCAGAACGGCGTGTTTTCGGCTGACCGCACTGTTCGGAACCACGATTTGACATTGTTCGGCATCGCGGCCAATAACGAAAACGGTCCCCTCATCGAGCGAGTGGATCTGGCCAGCGGATGCGCCGCCCGGTGATTTCAGCAAGATCAAGGAAGGCATACACATCACAGGGGAAAAGAGAATTCAACAGTTCGATTACCACGAACGTGTCGTATCACGAGTTTAGCGGCCAGAATCGCCAGACGCAAGCAACCCGTGGGAAGGATTCCCTACCCAACCCCGTGTTTGTTGGGAATAATGCAGTAGGCTTCCCGAAACAACACCGTGAAGGAGACTCAATGGCAAAGAAACCCTCGAAACGTGCGAAGAAGGAACCGATCGTCGATGGCGTCCTTGGGATCGGCTTGGATTCGACGGACGGCCATCAACGGATCACCCGGACGCCCGAGATGGTGCTAATCGGCGGGTCGCCGGAAACGCACGAGCAGATGCAAGACACGGCGATCCGGTTCAGCGAAGCACTCGAAAAGCGAGGCAAAGTCCTCCGCGAAACTTCGGTTCAAGAAGTCATCGAGATTTTACACGAAGCCCGCGAACGGTCCCGCTAGCTCGGAAAATATCTAGCAATCCCCAGCGAATCACCAAGATTGAAACTTCGTTCGTTGACTGCGGGTATATCTCGCAGAGGGGAATCGTGTGCCCACCGACGAGGAACTCGTCAGCCGCTGTTTGAAGGGCCACCCCGACGCCATGCGGGAGTTGATTGACCGTTTTCAACCGGAAATCTTCGCCCTCTGTTTTCGGTTGCTTGGCCACCGACACGACGCGGAAGATGTAGCGCAAGAAGTGTTTTTGCGTATCTTTCGCAGCCTGAACAAGTGGGATTCGTCGCGGCCTTTACGGCCGTGGATTTTCGGCATCACGGTCAACCGCTGCCGAACGTGCATCAGCAAACGGGGGCGAATTCCGGAGCCGACCGAATTCTTGCAGGATGTCCCTAGCCGCCCCGCAGACTCGCCTGCGGAGGAACTGACGACCGCACTGCAAACCGCGATCAACACGTTGCGGGACGATTACCGGGAAGTGTTCATCTTGTTCCATGAACAAGGTCAGCCCTACGACGAGATTGCGGTGGTAGTCGGTCGCCCGGTCGGCACGGTAAAAACGTGGTTACATCGCGCACGGGTCCAAGTGCTGAACGAACTCAAACTCCACGGCCACATAACGGATGACCCGCTGCCTGACGAAATGCCCAAACTCCACCCGCCCACAACACGACCATGAACCACAAATCGCCAACACCGAATCTTGACCCGTCGCCGGACTGCACGGCGTTTGAAGCCGTTGTCCAGCGGGTTCTCGATGGTGAATTTGCGCACGATCGACTGGGGGACCGTCACGTACAGTCTTGCCCAGCCTGCCGCGATTTGCTGAAAGCAACCGTCGCATTTGCGGCCTTTCCGACGCCGGTTCCCAAACCCAGTGTTGGCTTGAATCAGCGAGTTTTGTTGACGGTTCTACACGACCGGCGGCAACGCCGGCAACGCCGACAACGCCGGCTACTCGTCGGTGGGTCCGCCCTTGCGATGGCGGCATGTCTGTTCATCAGCCTCGGAGTTTACTTCACTCAAACCGGATCAAAACCGACACCCGAGATCGTTGAAGTGGCTCCAATGCCACCCACCCTCAACGCACTACGAGTGACAGATCAGGTTGCCGAAGCGGGTTCGGCCATTACGGCAATGACCCGTCGCGCCACCGAACAGGCCATGCGGCCAACACGCGCGTTGTTTCCGGTAGACCCGATGGCCGTGCCGCAAATCGACCTTCCTACCACGATGGAACCAGCAACGGAGTCACTCGCCGCCTTGCCGAGTGCCGCGAAATCCGGACTGGAACCGATCACGGACGGCACGCGCCGTGCGGTCAACTTATTTCTACGCGATGTCGGATTCTCTCCGAAGTTGAAGTCCTAATGCGAGAATCCCTGATGCACTCCCTCCGCCTGTTTTTGCCGACACTCATCGTGATGCTCGGCATCGTTGATGTGGTGAAGTCGGCAGATTCGATCGACGCCGTGCTTCATCTCGTGCCGTCGGACACGACGATTTGTTTGGTACTACGCAACGGCAGTCAGCACTTGAAGACCATCGGCGAATCACCGATGGTCGAGTGGTTCTTCAAGTCAACAGTTGGTAAGCAACTCGCTGATCCCAACGAACTCGACAAGCTGAAAGTTGCGGAGCAATTCCTCACGACCCAACTTGGTGTGACCTCCGAACAGATCCGCGATGCGGTCCTAGGGGATGCCATCGTCCTGGCGTACCAACCCGGTCCGGTTGGTAAACCGGATTCCGAAACGGGCATCATTTTCATCAAGCCCCGTTCGATGGACGTTCTGCAACAACTGATCGACGGCGTGAATAAACTGCAACTGCAAGGCAACGAAATCCGTCCGGTCAAGGAGCTATCGCATCGAGGGCAGCGCTACTACGTCCGCGAAAAAGTGGCGGGCGGGCGCGAGTTCTATCGCGTTCACGACAGCATTTTCGCGTTCTCCAGCCGTGAACAAGCCATTCACGAGATCATCGACCAGAGCCTAATTCCGCTGACCGACAAACCCAGTGGAATTGCCGCCCGGCTTCAGGAATTGGATGTCTCCAAGAAGATGGCTGTCTGCTTG
This sequence comes from Fimbriiglobus sp., assembly GCA_031368205.1. Lineage (GTDB taxonomy): Bacteria > Planctomycetota > Planctomycetia > Gemmatales > Gemmataceae > Fimbriiglobus. The sequence goes on from JANLRE010000719.1 coordinate 11,041, forward strand.
TTCAACCCGCGTGGGTTTGATGCCGAATTGGTGACGAAAACGGAAGTGACCAAAGACGCTAACGAGAAAGCGTTCCTAACGCAGTTCCGTAAAGTCTGGACTGCCACGAACAGCTTCGCCATCTCGATCCACCCGACGAAAGAACTCGAAGTCGGCATCGTTGCCAACTTCGACCGCGAAATGTTGCCGAAGGAATTGCACCCCGTTCTGTTCCCGACTGCGGGCGTGTCCAAACTCTGGAGCGTCGTGCCACCGGAAGCAATGGTTGCCGTTGGCGGCCGCGTGAACGCCAACCAAATCCAGGACGCCATTGCCACATTTTTACCAGCCGGTGGCAAAGAAGGGTTGGCCAACGCACTCGATCAAGGCGTCGGCCCTGCTGTGGGCCGCGATAAGCTCGGACTGGTGTTGAACGGCATCGGCCCCGATTGGGTCTTCTGGCTGGAACCGCCCGCGAAGTCGAACTGGGCGCCCGCCTGGACCTTCGCCCTCCAACTGAGCAGCGGCGACAAGCCCGCCGATTTGAACCGTGCGGTGCTGCAAGGACTCGACTTCCTCGGGCAGTTCTTGCGCTTCACGTACAACCGCACCCACACGGACCAAATTGATGCGACCGAAACCGTCAAAAACGACCTCGTGGTGAAGTCGCTAGCCAACCCGGTCGCCTTCCCGTCCGGTTTCACGCCGTCGTATGCGGTGAAGGATCACCACCTCCTGATCGCCAGTTCCGAGGACCGCATCCGCAGCTTCACGGCGCCAACCGCCACGAAGTCCGACCCACCGCTGATACGCATCGCGGCCCAAAACATTCAGGCCTACTTGAAGCAGCACAAACCGGACGTTGCGAAAGTCCTGGCCACGGCCAGCAGCCGCCCGCAAAAAGACGTGGACCGCGAGTTGGGTGACATCATCGCACTGCTGGAGTTGTTCGACCGCGTGGAGTTGAAGCAAACCCGCACCATGAACCGCGTCGAATTGACACTGCAATTCCAGTTCGTGAAGCCATTGGCGAAGTAGCGATCAAGGATTTTTGCAGGAAGGCAAGAATATTCTTGACCCGGCATTCGGAAGCCCGGTACTATCCGATCTGTGGATTCAAATAAATTGTTTATCCCATGTACGGATTGGTCTAAACATCTGTTCAGCAGCTTTGTCCTCAACGATCTGACAGCACCACAAACCACAATACCTGACCCCTCTTGAATTGTTCGGAGTTCTCGATGCCTCCTCCCGTGATCCGCATTCGCCCCGGCGAGGAGGTTCCGCTCCCGGAAAAAGTCCGCATCCCATGTCCTGAATGCGACGAGTCCGTCGCCGTCCGCCTTAAGGTCGGGCAGACGGACTACGAGTGCGAGTGCGAAGAATGCGATACCGAGTTCACATGTGAGTTCTATCTTTCCCGCGAGACCAATGCGAAGGACATTGAGCAACTCAAGGGGAAACAGCAGGTCACGGTCGGCCGCGAGTACACGTTCCGCGTTGTTGACTTGGACGAGCGGGAGCAGCGGATCGTTTACGGCCTCGCCGGCAAGCCGGATATAGACCCCCGGCACGGCGACTTGATCGCGTTCGTACTCGTCAACGATAAGCTGGTCGGCTTCTACAACGCGAACATCAAGGAGTACGACCCGGTTCGGTTGTGGGCACCGCGGTCGGGATGCGCCGTTCTTATTTCCGCTGCGGCTCTGTTGGCTTCAGCGGTAGCTGTGGTTGCAGCTGTGCTATAGGTGCTGCAGAGTCTGCTTCGGCAGGTCAGCTTGCGAAGTCCTGCCGAAGCAGGCGCTGCAGCAGACGCGGCTGGCTCAAAGCCGCCGGTCGCGCCGCTGAGCTGTGTCACACAGCGGTATCAATCCATACTGCTTGCTTTGGGTTGTCGGCATAAGGTGTAAGGTGGGCCGTCGCGGCGGCGAAACCCTGGGCGCGGTAGTCAATGGTCCGAATGCAAGCAATCACCTCGGAGGTCGATCATGATTCCCCCGCTGAAGATCGTTATCGAGCGCCACGCTGAGGGATACGTTGCTTACCCACTGGGGTTGGCGCGGGGGGCGGTAGTCGGCCAAGGGGACAGCTACGAGGCGGCCCTGGCGGACGTGCGGTCGGCGTTAGTTTTCCACGCCGAGACCTTCGGCCCAGACGCCCTGGCCCAGTCGGACGACGATCATTAATCCTGTCTAAAATGTCCCATATCGGTGCACACGTCGCAAAGCCTCCTCGAACACGACCGACAAGACGCGATCACACTTGCGGCAACGCAATTCGCCGTGTTGATTCTGGCGGAACTGTTGCACCGTTGCTGCACGAATTGCACCCCGACCCACAGGCTGTCTTCGTGCCAGTCCGGAACCACGTCCGATACATGCCACGTGCCAGATACGCCAAGGCGAGGCCAACGATGAGTGTCGCTAAAACTAATTGTGTGTCCATTTCACCCCTCCGTTAACTCACCGCGTTGGTGATGAGCCGCCCAACTTGGAACGTGAACATCGCCGCGAAATAGGCCAGGATCGTCATGTAGAAGAACGTGAACGTCGGCCACGCCCAGCTTCGCGTTTCGCGGCGGATGACGG
>JANLRE010000723.1:0-12425 GCA_031368205.1 Fimbriiglobus sp.
TTGCAGCAACGCCCGTGCATCCTCCGGTGAAAGCGGTTCGCGTTGGTCGTTGTCCACAAGCACCGGCACCGACCCTGCGCCGGCGCTCTTTTGGTTGCTCTTGCTACTCGGTTGACCTTGGGGCGCGGGTCCGGGCTGCGCCGCGGTTTGGGTACCACTGGTTGTGTTATCTGTGCCAGTATCGGAGTTGAAAATCGGGTCGGGTTGTTGGCTGCGGGGTGGCGGTTCAAAAACTTCGGGCGGGAGTTCACTGGGGTCCGGCGGGGTCCGTTCTTGAATGCGGGACCGATTCCAGAGCAGCTTGGCAATCTCCAAATTGTGTTGGGCATCCGCGTTCAAAATGGCATCGTCGTGGTTCAGGTCCAAGCACTGCTCCAGGCAAGAAATCGCGCTGCGGTACACCGTTGCGGAACCACCCCGTGCCAGCAAACAAACGCCCCGGTTGTACTGCGCTTTCGCACGCCGCAAGGGTGGTGCGGCTTGGTCATCCAGGCAACGCAAGTAATGCACCTCCGCGTCCCGCAATTCGCCGAGTTGTAGTGCGATCGCGGCCTTGTTGAACGCCACAAGGCCGGGGTCGTCGGTCCGTTCCATCGCGGCTGTGTAGTGTTGTTCGGCCAGGGCCAGATCACCGCGCAGGCTTGCGGCGTTGCCAAGTCGAATGAGTTCTTCTGGCGAACGGGAGTCGATCGGCGCTGCACTAATGAGCAGCCCCGTCGTGAGAATCAGTAGTGGTATCCCGAATCGCATGGCGTCCATTTTAACGCTCGCGCAGCCAACCGACTACGAGGAACAGCACACCAATTCCGAGGAACCACGCGGCACGGTCACGGGATTGCGGCAACGCATCGTCGGTCAACTCGCGGCTGGGGAAGGGTTCTATTTTGGTGCGGAAAAACTCCGCGAGCTGCGGGACTTCCCGTCGCACCGGCACGTAATTGCCACGCGATTCGTCCGCAATCGCCTTCAGAACTTCTTCATGAAGTCGCGTTTGAACCGGGTCCGGAATGCCGGGTTTCGTGGCGTATTCGAGTAACTGACCGTTGATTGTCACCGGGGACATGCGGTCCGGATCGCCGATGCCGATGGCGTGAACCGGGATGTTCGCCTGACGTGCCGCGTTGACGCCGCTGGCCCACTCGCGGTCGTCAACGGGGTCGTCGCCGTCGCTGAAAAGCAGAATGACTTGCGAACCGGGGAACCGCGCATCGTGGGCTTCAACGGCAGCGATAATCGCCGCGCCAATGCGGGTGCCGGATTTACTTTCGGCGGCGGGCCGTAGGTCCGGGAGGAGCGTTTTGCCGTCGAGTTCGGCAAGGGCATTTTGCAGATGATCGTAATCCGTCGTCAACGGAACGAGTAACTTCGGTCGCGCCGCGAACACGACAACCGCCGCCCGGTGTCCCCCACGTGTTCGGAGTGACGCCACGATGTCACTGGCCGCCGCAACCGCACTTTCCCACCGCGTCGGGCCGCTCGCGTCTTCGGCCAACATGCTCCGGCTGAGGTCGATGACCAAGACGAGGTCACGCCCGATTGCCACGCCGTCATCAGTACCCCTACCCCAACGCGGCCCGGCGGCACCGAGAACCAACATCAGCCAGACAATCACCAACAGAATTGTTCGGAAATAACGCCCCGCTCTCGGTCGGGTCAACAGTGCAAAGATGGCACTCGGTCGCCCCAATCCGGCCAGTGATCGGCGTGAGTAACGAGCCGCAACGAACGCCACAATCGTCAACGCCATCGGCACCAACGACAGCCACAACCAACCCGGACGCGCGAACCGCAACGCCGTGACGAATTGCCGCGCATCGACCCAGAAAGCGGCGAATCCAGACTGGAATGACGGCAAATCGAACACGGTGCCTCCTTCAATTCAACAGCTTACGGCCCGATCTGCCACCAGGTGCGTTCCAGGATGGTGACAGTTGCCAACGCCACAATCCCGATCAACGCACACCACGGGTAAAACTCGTGGTACCGGCGATACCGGAAGGTGTCGGTCGGTTGGCGTTCGAGCGCGTCAATGTCGCGGTAGATGGTTTGCAAGTCCTTCGCGGAGTTCGCTTGGAACGCCTTGCCGTCGGTCATCTCGGCAATCGCTTCGAGGGCACGCCGACCGTCGGCACGCTGTTGGACTTCTTCGGGTGGCGTGTTCGGACTGACTTCGCCGCCACAATCAATGGCATAAATCGGCACGCCGATCCCCTTCGCCAACCGGGCCGCTTGCCGTGGCTTCAACGGCGGGTCGGCACGGTCCACGCTGATGTTGTGTTCGCCGTCGCTGAGCAAAATCATCACCTTGCGTTTTTGCGGTACACCCTCCAATCGGTTCAGCCCTTCGGCAATCGCATCGCCGATGTTGGTCCCCGCATCCGGGCCGATTTTCGGCTTTTGCTCGTCGAGTAACTTCAACGTCACGGTGTGGTTCAAGGTGAGTGGGCAAAGCGTTCGCGGGACTGCGGCGAATGTGACCAGGCCGATTTGATCGCGTGGCCGCCCGTCAAAGTGCGTCCCGTCCGGAAGTTCCCCCCCGATGACGAACAACGTGAACGCGGCCTTGGCCGCTTCCAGGCGCGTCATCGGTGGCTCGGTCGAGGACGGTGAAAAATCCGCCAAGCCCATGCTGCCGCTAATGTCCAGGACCAACACAATCGCAATCCCATCAGCCGGCAAGCGCGTCTGCAAATCCGGGGTGCGCGGTCCGGCTAACGACAGGATCAACATCAGCAACGTAAAGCCGCGAAGCGCGGCTTTGCCCCACGTCGCCCACCTCGCCCGGTTGCCGGGCAAGCCATCAACAAGTGCAATCGCCGAATACCGCAAGGCGGTGCTTCGCCGACGAACCCACCACCAAACCAACAGCGCCGGGAGTGGTAATAGGCCCAAAAATAGCGGGTTTGCGAAGGAGAGCATCACACCAGATTACCGAATCACGTCGCCCTTGATGTCCAACACAAGCGCTGCGGCGAGGCTATCGCCGAAGGTTTTGAAGTCCTTGAAAGTCCAGACGACTTTCTTCTCGCGGGTCACTTCGATGAGTTGCGGGTTGTTCGGACCAGCGTGACAGTTGCCGATAATGACGTTGCCGTTCGGCAGCACTTGCAACGTGGTCACCCAGGCTAACGTGATACCGGGCAGTTCCTTTTGATCGACACTCCAGACCACTTTCCCGGCGTTGTTGACTTCAATGACGCGGTTGTTGTTCCCGCCCGCGATCAGCGTGTTGCCGTTGGCCAACCGCACCGCGCCAAACACTTCCGTGCCATGTCCTTCGACGCCGTGCCCCGGCGAACGCGGGCGACCGGCGAGGTCGAGCGTGTATTCCCACACCGTCTTGCCGCTGGCGTCGTACTCGCGCACTGTGCCGATCCCCTCGTGGCACACGAGATAGTTGCCCGAAGCGAGTTTGCGAACCATGCGTGTGTCGCGGTGCGCATCGGATTTGGGCAAACTTAACGCGACTTCCTTGACGATCTTGCCCTTCGGATCGACTTCGATGATGCGGCTGTTCCCGCCCTCCGCAATCATCGTGTTGCCATCGGCCAGGCGCTGAAACGCATGGACTTCGACCCGCCCTGTGTAGCCGGCCTTGGGCTTCGATTCGTACTGCCAGACGATCTCCTTCTTCGGGCTGATCTCCGCGACGATCGTGTGGCGAATGTGGGTCAAGTAGTTGCCGTTGGGCAGCAAATGCAGGTCGTGAACGTCGTGCTTGTTGGTGAATTCCCATTCGACCGTTCCATCCGTGGCGATGATTGCCATCTTGCCCGTGGTGCGATCGGACCCCAACACCCGGTGCGCAACCGGGTCCGCACTGAAGCCTGGAAGAGACGTGATGAGCAACACGGCAAGGGAGAATAAGCGTAGCATGGTCGGGTTCTCAATGGGAGTGGCGGTCACGCAGATAATCTACACGATCGTGTCACAAAGTCTTGAGGTACTCGATCACGGCTTGGCGTTCCTCGGTCGTGAGGTCGTCGCCGTAGGTGTGGCCGGCGTTTCTGCGACCAGGTTGGGTGGTGTCGTACACTTTGCGGCGCTCGATCTCGGGTAGCTTGGCGTCCGGGGCCGGTACCTCGCGGACCGTCCAGCCGACGGCGGCTTTGTCGTAATCGGCTTCGTTGGTGTGAAAGGACCGGGTGAAAATCTTCGGGCGGTGCTTGCTGTTCAACACCCCCGCCAGCGTCGGCACACTGCCGTTGTGGAAGTAGGGTGCGGTGGCCCAGATGCCGTCCAGCGGCGGCGCTTGGTAACCCACAGTTGCGTGAACGGGCTTGCCTACAGTGCCGTCGGCGTTCTTTTCTTGGGCGAACCAACTGGCGTTGTAAGCTTTGCCGAACGGTTCACTGATGTTGTCGAACCGCTTGCGGTCGGTGCCGATTTCATCGAGTGGGATAATCTTGTTCGGATAGGTCCACTTCTCGCCATAGGTGCCGTGACACTTGGTGCAGTTGTCGCGGAAGATCGCTTCGCCGGCCTTCGCCAAATCGGCGTTCACCGCAAACGGGTACTTCGGCGGTTCGATGGTTAGCAGGTATTGCAGGATGTCCCGGAAGGCGGGTTCCGCTTTCTCGAAGTCACTTGGCACCGTCAACGGGTGCATCATGAACTGCATGATGCTGCGGACCGATCGGGCGTCGGTGGCGCCGACGTAGTACATGGTTTTCTTCTTTTTCAGGTGCCACCACGCGGGGACATCTTCGCAGGAATCGTCGTGCAGGCCGAGTTCACGGAACTTGGGCGACAGCGTCAAGTCATCGTTGCGGTAGCCGAGAAGGTAGACCGAAAACGCCCCGGCTTCGTTGGTCCCGCGTGCTTGGGAAAAATGAAACGGCGGCTTAACAGGCGAGCCACTGGCAGCGGCCATTTCGGAGAACAGGGCGTGAATGTCCAGGGAGCTATTCCCAAGGCCGACGATACTCTTCCCCATCACCGACCCGCCGTGGCAGGTCATGCAGTCGATGCCCAGGCCCTTCAAGATGAGGTAGTCCGCTTTGCGAAGCCCCATCGGGAGTTTGTCGTTGGCATAGGGGGCAGTGTGCAGGCCGTAGCGTTCCCGAAACGCCGTGTCGTAGTCGGTCGGCTTTTCGGTCAGACCCCAGGCTTTCCAGGCTTGGTTGTACGCGAACGTCGGCCAAAAGCCCCGGATGAACGCCGTTTGCTCCAGAGCCTTCTGCCCCCGTTGCGCAGCCACGCGATCCGGCTCTGCCGCTGATAGCGTGCCAACACTCAAAACAAGAACGCAAGCCACGAACCGAATCATCGTCAACCCCTCATCGCCCACGAATCCGCTCACTGCATTCTACAACCGATGATAGGTTCACCGGACAACGAAAAGCGATCAGCTTAGTCGCCGTCTTCAATCGCGTCTGATCGATTGTTTCAGCCACCCAACAGCGCCCGAAGCTTCGCTTCAAACGCGATCGGCAGCGGTTCACATACACAGAGGGTGCGTGTCAGGGTGATCGTGGCTTGGTACATCGCCACTGTGTCGCCACAGTGCGGACATTCGCAGAGGTGCAACTCGAACACGGTTTGCAACTCCGTGCTGAGTTCACCGCTGACGAAGTCCGCGAGCAAATCCTGCAAATCCTCACACGTTAGGCTTGTCATGGTGTCGCGTCCTCGAAGTGCGGGGACAGTAAGTCCCTCATGCGAAGCCGGGCACGGTGCAAGCGGCTCTTCACCGCCGGCACGCTCAGCCCGAGCAGGGTGGCAATCTCGTCGCTCAAAATTCCTTCCACGTCGGCCAACACGAACACGTCCCGGAACAGTTGCGGAAGTCTGGCAATCGCTCGGTCGATGAGGGCGCGTTGCTCCGTGGCCAGCGCCAACTCATCCGGGCTGGCGTGGACGTTGGGGCGGGGCAACTTCACGCCGTGGGGCGGCTCGGCGGCAATGGCTTCGAGCAGTTCTTCGTCGCCCGTGGTGGTTTCATGCTTCGCCCGGTTGGCCCGCTTTTCCCGATGGGCCAGCGCGGCGTTCACGGTGATCCGATGCAACCACGTTGGCAACGTCGAGTCACCCCGGTATGTGTGCAACTTGCGCACAACTTGAAGAAGCACGTCCTGTGTGACATCTTCGGCATCGGCTTCGTTGTTGAGCAATCGGCGCGCAATGTGGTAAATCCGCGGTGCGTATTCGCGGAAGACGAACTCGGGCGTCGGCGGGGTGCCAACAACTTTCGGCGGGTCCGACATCGGCGGGCCTCAAACTTTGGACAACATTCATACCATATCCCAGACGCGACAAACCCGTGAGGGGTTCGGGAGGATGCGACCGTTGAGCGTCGCGATTGTGTACTCTTGATGACCCTTATTGCGGAGCTTCGTTTGGGTCTCCACTTCCTGCGGAGGTGGGAAAAAAAGCGGCTTCCGCCGCATCGGTCGCTTACAGTGTACCAACCACTGAAAGTACCCAACTCACTGAACGGTTACGGACGAGTGGAAGCACTGGGAGCCGACGACGTACCTGTGCTGGCCCGGCCACGAGATCGTCGACCGGGTGGCACTGTCGGCGAGAATGTGACCAAGTTCAAGGTCGGCAACAGCGGCTGGGCATAGGTTGTTGTGGAGCGAGAACCACTTGGTTGCGTATCTGCGTCGGCATTGGTCGCGGCGGGCGGACTTTTCAGGTTGCCGTCGGTGTCCGTGGCGGCACCCGAGAAAGTTTTCCGATCCACAGTAGCAGGATCAGCAGGGCGTAAAACTTAATTGAGATTAGGCAGAGCGAATGCCAGGGAAGGTACGGGGTGTTGGGCGTGTGCCATCGGGTGAGCCAGATCGCGGGGTGCATCCACAGGACAATCACGAGGATTCCCAGGAGAAGTTCTTGCCAGTGCTTGTGCGCGATTTTTTGCGCGACAAGTACCGCGGCGAACCCGGCGAGGGGCAAGGAGTTCGGCCAACTGACCGGGCTCATGAGAATCATGCCGACCAGGCAGGCCGCGAACCCCATCTGCGCGTCCTTGCACCGCCAATTCGTCCACACAACGAACGCGCCAACGGTGCAGAACGAAAGCAATGAGAGAACCGTTGCAGCGGTTGTTGAATAGAGAATTGGGACCACCTCGGGGTGACCTAGGCTTGCATCGGGGATGCCAACAAACAGTCGATACCAGAATCCGAACACGGAGAGATTATTTCTCCAAGTGTACCAAGCTTTTCCCTCAGATACAACATAGGTCAGAAATCGTGTCCAGTCAGAAATGCCAAACAGCAACAGTGTGATTGCAAATACTAATGCAATAAACGCGATCGCTGAAAAAAACGATCTTCGATTCTTTGACAACAGATAAATCAGCAGCAAACCGGGGAACAACTTCAGAGCGGTGGCGATACCGACAGCGACACCTGCCGCAACGTGATACCCCCGCTGCTGAGCAAACCAAGTGGCCGTCACTAATGCAAAGATCAGTCCGCCCACATTTGCCATTGAAAAATCGTGGTACAGCCAAGAGCTACTTGCCAGTGCGAGAATACAAATAAAAGCGATGAACGCCATCATGATTCTGGATACTCGTATCTCAGATACAATCATGAGAACCCCACCGCAGTAGCAGGCCACAAGTAACCATCTCCAGCAGTCAACAGCATCCGAAAAGGTAAGCCATGCTAAGGGTAGAAAGAAAAGTGTGCTTGTCGGTGGATAGGCATTTCTATTCAGTACACCTGCGTCCGGTTTCGAGTTACCTAATTCCCCGTCGTGATCCCCCCGAGTCTCGGCTAGATTTCGATACAGAGAGTGTCCAGCACGCCAGTCTTTCGCCGGGGCCCAGTATTGGTACAGGTCGTTGACCCCCGTCGGCTGACCCGGCTCTAACGATTGTGCTAATTCCTTCAAAAAGAGTGTTCCATTCTGAAAGATAAAGAGATATACACTGAGCAGTCCAAGCCCAATAAGAATTGGTATCCGCATCTTGATATTCCTTCGGGATTGTACGGGCTGGAATAAACAGTTAATCTGAACAACATGATACCAACTACTTCTTGGTGCGACAAGCCGTTCCGTACACGCCCGGTCAACGACGGAGGTGGTTTTTGGATGAACCGTCAGTCTTCGTTGGAATTACCGGCTTTCGGAACGACCACGAGCGGTTCGGGAGGATGTTTATGACGATTCGGGCTGTTCTGTTCGACTTCGATGGCACGCTTGCGGACAGTTTCGCGGCGATCACGGCGAGCGTTAATCATGTTCGACAATCCTACGGCTTGTCCGATTTGACCGAATCCGTGGTCCGCGAGTACGTCGGCTTGGGTCTGGAACAGCTCATGAACGACCTGTTGCCAAACGTGTCCGTCATTGATGCGGAGGCCCTTTACCGCGACCACCACTCCGGGATCATGATCTCGCACACGAAACTGTTCCCCGGCGTCCTGGAAACACTGGCCACCCTTCAATCGCGCGGTCTGAAATTGGCCATTTGCAGCAACAAGCGTGTTGAGTTCACGAAAACGATCGCTGCTGGGCTTGGCATCGCCGATTATTTCCAGGAAATCCTTGGCCCCGACGATGTCGGCGTGCCAAAGCCCGACCCGGCGATGTTATTAGAGTGTTGCCGCCGCCTCGAGGTTTCAACATTCGAGAGCGTTTACATCGGCGACATGGCCGTCGATGTCCACACGGCAAAAGCGGCGGGCATTCCGGTCTGGCTGGTCCCCGGCGGCGCAACGGGCCGTGAAAACCCGCTCGATGCCGGACCCGACCGGATGCTAGACAGTATCGCGGACGTGGCTGAGTTAGTGTGATTCGATGTGTCAGGCTTATCAAACAGGAGCAATCATGAAGCGGGAAAACATTAGCACAGGCGGCAAGTGGGAGCCGATCATCGGGTACTCGCGGGCCGTCAAGGTCGGGCCGTTCGTGTTCGTCTCAGGGTGTACCGCTTCCACGCCAGAAGGGCTGATCGGCAAGGGGGATGCCTACGCTCAAACGGTGCAGACGTTGAAGAACATTGTGGCCGCGCTGGAGAAAGCCGGTGCCAAACCGGAGCACGTTGTTCGGACCCGGATTTACCTCACGAACATGGCCGACTGGCAAGCCGTTGGCAAGGCCCACGGCGAAATCTTCGGCACCGTCCGCCCCGCCACTGCGATCCTCGAAATCAGTAAGCTCATCGACCCCGACATGCTCGTCGAAATCGAAGCCGACGCCATCGTGCCCGAAGCGTAAATGTCGTTCATCAGTTCAAACAACACCAGCCGGTGATCGGCTGGGAGCTTCTCATTCTTTTCACATCGCCTTCGCGGGTTCTACTACGCGGCTCATTAGCATACCCCCTCAACGACCAATGACTTCCTAGTCGGCTCGTTGACTTATTCCCATTTGCTGAGGAGCGATATGCTTCGCATGGTTCCGCGCCGTTTCGCGTTCACTTTGATCGAATTGCTGGTGGTGATCGCCATCATCGCAGTTTTGATCGGGCTATTGTTGCCTGCCGTCCAGAAGGTCCGCGAAGCGGCCGCCCGCGCCCAGTGTCAAAACAATTTGAAGCAGATCGGCTTGGCGTTCCACAATCACGAAAGTGCCAATGGATTCTTCCCGCAAGGGGGACTCGACGGTGACCCCCAGGCGATCACATCAGGGGGCGCTCCAAATCCAGCAGGCTACAACTACGACGAAACTCCACCAGCCTATGAAACCACCACGTGTTGCCGTGCGGCGACCAGCACAGGTTGGAACCACTGGTACCGTATTTTGCCGTACATCGAACAAGGTAACGTTGCCAAGCTCGGTCGCAAAGATCCGCCGTATTGGGGCAACGTCGTTGGAAATGGTGGGGAAGACGATGTCGCACAGGCCATTATCAAGACTTACTACTGCCCGACTCGCCGCGCGCCCACGGGCTACCCAGCGACAGTCGCCGGCACGCCGCTGTTGTTCGGTCGTTGTGACTATGCAGGTTGTGCCGGTATCTTCACGGGTGCGATCCACGAAGGCACGAGTGACATCCCGTCCAACCCGGCGACCTACTTCACGGTCGGCGGTATCAACGCGAACGAACGCACCGCGTGGAACTTTGGCGATTTTCCGGGCAGAAAAGGGTTCATCGTTTGGCCGGGTCGGGGTGCCAATCGCACCGTTTTGAGCATCACCGATGGGACATCGAACACGATTGCCGCTGCGGAAAAAGCCCTACCCCCGACCCGACACGGCGCCGACGGTGGCGATAACGAACGCTGGAACAACAGCGGTTGGGATGAAGATAACGTCCGTTGGCACTTTCTACCGAAAGCGGACACGGACCCAACCAACTGGCCGTACTGTCGCGGTTGTAGTTCCAGTGGATCGGTGGTCACGAGTGGGGTCGGGACGAACGATCCCGCAGGGGCTGGGACCATGTGGCGTCGCTACTTCGGCTCGGCACACACGGGTGGCATGAACGCGGTGATGGCCGACGGTTCGGTTCGGTTCATTCGGTTCAACGTCGATGCTGTGACCTACATGCTTGCTTGTGGCGCCGACGACGGCGGGGTGAGTTCGGGCGACCTGTAATCTGTACAAACTGGAGAATTTCGATGGAACGCCTGTTGTTCCTGACCTTGGGTATCGGGTTCCTAACTCTCGCCGGATGCGGCTCGGAAGCACCCAAGCCCGTACTGACTAGTGAGATGACCGCAGAGCAAAAGAAGGCGATTGCGGAACACGACAAAATGATCGATAGCGAAGAAGGCGGTAATCGGACGAATCTCAAGAAGAAACGGTAACGTCAAATCCCAAAGTGGGGCACCACTCGCGTGCGTGCCCCACTGCTCTTTTCATACATGGTCTCTTATGCGCGTCACGTTATTTGTTGCCATGCTAGCGGCGGTCGTCAGTTGTACCCTCGGGTGTGGGGGTAACGTCTCGGCACCAATTCCCCAACGCAAAGCCACCGAAGCTACTGCCGTGCCGTATGAACCGCCGGTACCCGTTACCGGTGTCAGCTACGACAATCCTCTCTATGCACTCTGGAAAAATTTCCCCGTGGGAGCGACTGTCGTTACACGAACGACTACGGAGAACGAGGACAACCCGAAGAAAACCGTCACCACGACCCGGTGTAAAATCATTGCCAAGAGTGCAGACCAAGTCGAGTACGAATCGCAGGCGACGACCAACCACTGGAGCGGCGACGTAACCACCAATCCGACCGAACGAGTTGTTCACAAGCGGACGTTTATGCTACCCCAAGGCATGACCCCTCCCCAACCCAAAAAGGATCCTGCCAACGAAGGGGAGGAAACACTCAAAATCGCCGGGCTTACGATCAAAACAAACTGGTCCAAATCGAACGGCCGCGCCGAGCACGGTGAGCTCATCTCGCAGGTCTGGTCGTCCCCAGATGTACCCGGACAAATGGTGAAATCGGTTAGCACGATTCCAGCGCAGCGAGCCACCATCACAATTGAGTTGATTGAGCTAAACGTCCCAAAGTCTTAGCGTAGGCGAGCTTTCTGGGCACGGCGTCAAAGGCAATTATTCTCCTACCCCCCCCGGTACGTGGCGAACGAGTTCTCGGTTTCCCAGAGGGTCACTTCGACGATGGGCAACCCGTGCTGGACGCCTTGGATGTAGATGAGGCGGGCGATGTTTTCGGCGGTGGGGTTCACGTCGAGGGTGACGAAGGGTTCATTCTGCTTCCGCAATTCGGGAATGATCGGATCGTCGCGGTGCAGTAACATCCGGTGGTCGAGGCTGTCGTCGATCCATTTCCCGATGATGCGTTTCACATCGCTGAAGTCAACGACCATGCCGAGTTCATCCAACCCCGGCGCTTCTAGGGTGATGACGGCTTTGCCGTTGTGGCCGTGGAGGTGCCGACATTTCCCGTTGTAGTTCAGCAAGCGGTGCCCGTAGCAGAAGTGAATTTCTTTGGTCACGCGGTAGGTCGCCGGACCACACGTGGCCGTCTCGCCGATGGCGAATACCAGTGGGTGCGGGGTAGCGGGAGCGGCTTCAGGGGGCATCAGGTTACTCGTGGTAGTCCGTGGGGTCCGGCATCCCGGCGTCCGCGAAGCCGTGTTGCCGCTCCGCACATTTGTTACACCGCCCGCAATGCAAATCTTGCACGGGATGAATGCACGAAAACGTATGGTGCAACGGCATTCCGCGACCGCGTTTCAGCACGTCCGACTTAAACAAACCTAATTGGATGTAGGGCCGGAGGACGTGAACGGACCCGTCAACCGCACGGTTGACCAGCGCGGCAAAACCATCGTAGAACGCCGCCGACGCATCTGGAAACGGGTTCGTGACAAGTGGTGCGGTGGCCAACATCGGGATGTGGTGGCGGTGGCACCAGAGCAGCGGCTTGGCCAAGAGGAGTACGTTGCGACCGGGTAAGAACATGGCTTCATCGGGCGAGTCGGCGCCGGGGACGTTATGGCCGGTCAAGCTCCAGAGCGACCCGTAGATGTCGTCCGTGTCGCCCGCGACGT
>JANLRE010000536.1:0-6584 GCA_031368205.1 Fimbriiglobus sp.
CGTGTGTGATCCACGGCGGGATCAACTCCGGGCGGGTAATGAGGATCAATCTCGTTCCGCTAGAAGCCAGGTCGCCCAGGAGACGTGCCACTTCTTCCCGACCGTGTGCGTCCAGGCCCATGAACGGCTCGTCGAGAATCAGCACTTCCGGATGCGTCAGCAACGCCCGTGCAATACGAGACCGTCGAACCTGCCCGTTCGACAACGTGATGAAGGAGGCGGAGAGCAAATGGGAGATCCCAAGCCGACGGGTCACGGCCGCGAAATGCGGTTCGTCAATCGTCAGCCCTTTTCGCAGATACACGTCCAGTCGGATTTCTTCGAGCGGATCGCTGAAGTTGTACCGTTCCTGGTAGTAGTGCTGGCGGTAGGAGAAGAGGCGAGATTCCTCCTTGAACGACACGAGGCGAATTGCGTCGCTGGGAAGAATCGCGTCTCGCCCTCTGGCCCGGAGGTGTTCAAGAATCGGCCACGTCACCGCACCACGACGAACGGGATGCCGCCCCAACAACACCTCCGCGAACGTCGTTTTCCCCGAACCGACCCCGCCCACGATCGCCCAGGTCTCGCCATCTCGTAGTTCCCAGGTCAGATTCTGGAACGCGATCTCGCCGCCAGGTCGCGTGATGGTCGTGTCCTGGATGCGGATGAGTTCAAGTGACATACGGTGGTCCAGGAACAAGAGGAAGGCCACGCACCGGCGTGGCCTTCCTCTTGTTTTATAGACTCGATTCCAGATTACCCCACAAACACGCCGCCGTCGAAGCCCGGCTCGAAGGCGAGGAAGTTATCGAGTTCCTTGAGCGGGTCAATGGTGTAGGCGTGGATACGAGAGGGATACCCAGGCCCGCGTGAGGTCAGGATTTGCTTCTTCGTGGTGTCGCCCGGAATGTCGGTGACGGCCACGCGAATGCCGCCTTCCTCACGGGCCGGTGCGCCGACTGCTGTCAGCACGGCCGGGTTGGTAGCAGGCAGTGGGTCCGGGCCGTTGATGACACCGATGTCAAAGACGCTGAGCCGTTGAATCGACCCGTCCTTGCTATTGAGAACGCGAAGTTCCGGAACGCTGTTGCCGCCTGGGCCGACAACGACTTCGTCCACCCCATCGCCGTTCAGATCCCCAGCCGCCACGTAAATGCCCTCGCGGTAGTCCGCATCGTAAGCGAGGAAATCTTTGATCGTTGAAAGATCCTTCGCGTTCAAGACCCGGACTCGCGGGCCACCACCCGGCCCGGCCCCCGTGATGATGTCGTTGTTGCCGTCGCCGTTAATATCACCGACTGCGACTCGGACCCCGCCACGGAATGCGGAGTCGTAGGCAAAGAAGGCGGTTAATGCGCGACCCGTTCCGTCGAAGACCTTCACCAGTGGACCGCCACCCAGACCGGCTCCGGTCAGAATCTCGCCCACGCCGTCTCCCGTGAGGTCGCCCACGGCCAGGAACACGCCGCCGCTGAAGGTCGGCTCGTAGGCGAAGAAGTTGGCAATCTGCTTGAACGTGATGCCGTCGAAGACTCGGACGTGGGGGCCACCGCCGTACCCGGCCGCGACGACCAAGTCCGGCACGCCATCTCCGTTCACGTCCCCGGTGGCCACGCGGACGCCGCCGGTAAAAGACGGATCGTAGACGAACTGGTCGAACAAGACTTCCTGAGTGCCGGAATCATAGACCCGCACCCGAGGGCCGCCACCGGCGTCCGCACCGACGGCGTAGATGTTCCGGGCACCGCCGACGTTTTCAAAATGCGTGAAGCCGAAGCTGGCGCCGCTATCCGTAACGACTCGCGTTTGCGTCGTGCCCGAGACGGGATCGGTCACCCGCTGGAGGCTGTTCGCCTCGGCCGTGTTCACGGTTAACTTGTCGCCGTCTTTCTTGCGGACCGGGCCGCCGCCATCGACGTAGATGTTCAGTTCGCGGGACGGCGTCACGTTCACCTTGTCGCCCTTGGTCGCTTCATCACCGGCGCGGATGATTAACGTGCTCAAGGTGTTCACGTCGGCTGTTCGTCCTAACGCGATGGTTCGCAAGTCGCCGAGCGACTGGTTGCGGAGCGTGACGAACTGGTCGCTGACGCCGATTTCGTCCGACCCACTTTGGGCCGTCGTTTCGGCCAGTGCCCCGGTATGGCCCAAGCTGGTATCGCTGACGCCAAGGACCGTGAGGACGTCTTTCGTCCCGGTCCCGGACGGGTCGCCGTTGTAAACCAGACCGCCCGCGTCCGACCCGTTGATGTTCGTCACGTTCAGGATCGGGCCGACCGACCCACCCGCGATGCGAATTTCGCCCGAGGTCACGCCCTTCGGTACGTACACAACGCCGGCCGCCGGGTTGTCGAACGTGCCGTAGGATTGGTTCGTGGAATCTTGGAACGTGAGGTTGTTGCGACCCGTGCGACCGTCGTAGTTCAGGTTCGTGAGGGTGTCGAAGTTGATCGGGTTGCCGATACCCGTCGTCACTCCCGAGACTGCATTCAAAAGCGACACCACGACCGGGGCTTTGTCATCGCCTTCAAAGCCAAGTAGTATTGCCGTATCCGTGCCACCCCCGTTACCCGCTATTCGCAAACTGTCCGCCGTCACGCCAAAAATTCCCGAGTCGATCGTGAACGTATCGCTTCCGGCGCCCCCACGCAGTTCGACGGTACCGCCGAGGGTATCGCCTGTCGCCGTGAAGGTGTCGTCGCCACCGCTACCATCAATTGCCGTTTGGCTACCGGCCAGTGTTGAGGCGATTGTGTAGCGGTCATTTCCGACGTTGGAGCCGAGGATCAAAATTCCATCTTTGGTCGAATTCGTGAAGGAACCACCTGTCGAAGCGTAAGTGATCGGGAACGGGGTCGCACCCGTCACACTGGTATCCGAGACGGTGACGTTGCCACCGAACGGGCTACCGAAGTCGCTGACGATGAGTTGGTTCTGACCGCCAGCCCCGTCAATCGAGACTGGACCCAGGATCGTGTTCAGACTTCCCGTGTCCGTATCACCGGCGAGGGAGGAAACGCGGATGATGTCGTTGCCCAATCCGCCGATGACATCCACCCTCGACGTGTTCGCTCGCACGTTGATCGAATCGGGGCCATCGTTGGCTTCGATGCGAACAGCCGTGGTCGGGTTCTCGACGCGGAACCCTTCGGCCAAGGTCGGGCTGTTGCTGCCACGAACTGTCACGCTTTCCGTGTTGGAATACTGAATGATCGCGGCGTCCGTCGGCCCGGCAAACCCGAGGATGCTATCGCCCCGCAAGGTCACGTTCGCGTTCCCAGTCAGGGCGCCAAAGTCGCTCGCAAACAGGGCATCCACGCCATTGCGTCCATCAACCCGCACGGTGCCTGTGATCCCGCTCAAGTCGCCGAGTCCGGTGGTGCCCGCTTTGCCGTTGATGCTGAACGTGTCGGTCCCGTTGGTCCCCAGAATGCTGGTCAGACCCGCCGATGTCGATCGCACGTTCACGACGTTGCCGTCAACAGCTTCGGTCCCCAGGTCAAGCACCAATTGGCCTTTGGCCAAGCCGGTATAGGTGACCGAGGTTCCGCTGAGTGACGAGAAGATATTGTCGGTGGGACCGGCTCCGATGGAGGTTGCCGTGACCGTGACGATCGTTGCACCGCTGATCTTGGAGGTATTCTGAATGATGAGTTTATCACCGACATCACCACCCGCATCGACCACAATCGCCGCTTTCACGAACGACAGGTCGCCACCCGCTTTGCCACTACCGGCAATCGTGATCGTGTCTGCCCCGCCCGCTCCGTTGAAACGGAACGTCGGGGATGTGGTGCGTTCAATTCGTAGCGTGTTACCCAGACCGTCACTGACGATGACCGAGTTCGGGTTACTCGGGTCGGCCGAGATCGACATGTTGTTGTCGCTATCATCGCCTTGAATCGTGATCTGCGCCGCAACCTGAATCGTCGGCGCCAGGTTCGGCAACGACCACGCCCCGCGCCCCTGGGTGCCGATCACCACGGTGTTGCCGTAGACGCGCAAGGAGTCAACAATCGTGTTCGGTAGCCCGGTGCCGTACTCGGTCCAACCTCCTGCTGCGAAGGCGGGAACGATGCTCGGCACGTACCGGTAAACCCCACCCCGACCGGCCGCCAGCAGGACCACACCACCACCTGTCAGGCTGTTCGGCGTCGAATCCCACAACGCGATATTTGTGATGAGGGTGGATAGACCACTCACAGTATTGCCGTTCAAGTCAAATCCGGGTGCCGCCAGATTTTCCGTGATGTCCGTCCAGGTCACGCCGAGATCTTTGCTGAAATAAACCTGGTTATTATTCCGCAGGACATACGCTTGGCGGAAGTCGTCCGGATCGACGGCAATCGAGTCGATACTCCCCGTGCCAGGGACAGTCACAGCGGTAAAGCCACCCGACGCACTGCGGATGAACAGTTGACCGCTCCCACTGCCGATGTAGGCAATCCGGGCAACGTCAATCCCGCTCGTGCGACCGCCGTAAACGATGGCGGTGACCTGCCCCGTCAAGCCCGTCGGGGTCACCTGGGCGACGACATCCCCCGCGCGGCCTGCCGGGTTGTTGTCCTCGTACAGCTTGTTGTTACCGACCATCACGAGACGCGGATCGACTTTGTTCAGCTCGATTTTCGCCGTGAAGATGGTAAGCCCTTTGTCCGATCCATCTAAGCCTGCCCCGCGGTTGGGATCGGTGGGTGACCCAAAATTAACGATCGTCGTCGGGCCGACTTGGACGTTGGAACTGTTAACCACAAAGCGACGGACTGTGCCGTTGAGAAGGTTCCCGGACGTGTACCGGATCGTTTGGCCGGGCGACGAGGTGTTGTCTGCCACCGACGCCCCACCGTCACCGGGTGATATGTTCGTCCAAGTGGTACTCCCTCCGGAAATCTGGGCGATGCTCCCGGTATCCTGGGTGCCGCCAAAGATCACGTTGTTCTGGACGTCGTAGCTGGTGCTGTAAAACTGCCCCAAATCCAGGTTGCCGTTGATCGAGACCCAGCCGGCGACATCGGTCTGCGGGGCGAACCGTTTGTACAGCCCGCCGTCGTCCCCTTCGAGCAAGTTCCCGGCCACATCCATAGCGAGCACCCGCGAATCGGCGTGCGGTGCCGTGCCGAGTGCGTTGTTGTTCGTGATCGCGGACCACTGCGGCGAGGGGGCAAATTCATTGAACCCCGGAGCCACCGACCGATCCCCCCGCATGATGTTGCCGGTGAAGTCGATCGCACCAATCCCGTTCGGGAACGGCGAATCTTGCCGGTCCCCCGAAACGTAAACGACGTTCGGGTTGGTGCGATCGGCGGTCAGGCCAAAGTGACGATCTCCTTGACCGCCGGGGTGAATCGAGTCAATCTTTTGGGCAATCCCGCCGCCGGTGTAGACCCCGGTGCCGACCGATCCGGTCAGTGCGAAGGTGGTCGCAGTTACGCCGGACACCGTCCAGATTGCGTTCGCGGCGAGGTTGCCCGTCACGCCGGAAATTTTGACCCGATCACCATTTCCGTACCCGTGGTTCGGAATCGTAATGACGATCGGCGAGGCGTTGGTCGCGTCCGTGATGCTTTGCGGACCGGCCAGATTCACCGGCAAGTCCATCAGATTCCACGACCCCGTCGCCCCGCGTTGGGTGGAATACAGCACCGAGACCAACGACCCATTGTTGACGACCCCGATGTACAGTACGGTCCCCGCTGCGCTACTGTTGATCGACAACTTGATGTTGTCGGTGCTAGCCCCGATTTGCATCCGGGGGTCGGTGATGTTCGTCCAGATCGGGGTGGCAGCTAAGAAGTTGTTGGTGCGAAATACCCCCAATTTCCCTGCCACATAGACAATGTTCGGATTGGTCGGGTCTGCATCCGCGTAGAGATACGTTCCGCCGTTTGCTGGCTGAACCGGAAGTTGACCCGGCGTCGCTACGGTCGCATTACTTAAGAACTGGATCGTGGCCCCGTTGTCCGTGCTGCGGAAGACGCCATTGTCCCCGGCGGCCAGCAGATACCCCGGTCGGGACAACACGGCTTCGATGTTCTGATTCGCCAGTGGACCTAACACGCGGAACGACGGATTCGGGTCGAGTGCGTTTTCCGTGTAGATCGCACCGATCAGATCCCCGCTGATCGCGGCGGAAGAATGGTCCGCGACCCCTGCAATCAATTGATTGGGGTTAAGCGGGTTCAAACTCAACGAGCCGATCGTGAGTGACGGGAGTTGGTCCGTCAGGGGGGTGAACGTCGGGTCCACGTCCGTGGCATTCGTGGTCCGCCAGACGCCGCCGTTAACCCCGGCGACGAACAGAATGTTCGGATCCGTGGGGTGGGGGGCGATTTCTTCGACGGCACCCGACGTCGGATTGCTAAAGGTGCCCGTCAAGCCCGTCGTTTGACTGTTGATGGCGGGGTGCGGACCGCCGGAGACCCAACTGGGAATCCCGTTTTGGATAATCGCCGGGACTTCCCGACCTTCCAGTTGTTCGAGCCGCAATTGCCGCCCGGTTCGTGGACGTGGTGCTTGCAACCCAAAATACCGCCGAGTGTTCCCTGCCACGATCGCTACCTCCGACGCACGTCGCACCGGCACGAAGCCGGGGCCGACCTCGT
>JANLRE010000273.1:0-2529 GCA_031368205.1 Fimbriiglobus sp.
CGGCTTCTGTGGCGCAATAGTGGATCATTGCCAGCCGCAACGCGATGCGGGCCAACTTCGGGTACGCGGCGGCCATCCCGCCGCCGTCCCGGTCTTCGGCTGCCTCGGCCATCGCGTCGTGAAACCGGATAAACTCGGCTCGTGCCATCACATCCAAGCGGATGCTCGGCACAGGCTGCTTCGGGTCGAAGGGCATCTCCCGAAGGCAATGAACGACTTTATGGAACCGGGATTCGGCCTCCGGGTCGGGTTCGATGTCCGAGAACCGCACACATCTTTTGGGCGGCATGGCAAAGACTAACCGCGAAGCCAACCCCGAGTGCATGTACGACTCGTCACTCAATATGTTCGCTAAGATGCCCGGTTGAATTCCACCCGATACCGACACAATCGCTCGCTTGACGCGAATGTCACGCGGGGTGCCAGGAGTTGCTGTTCTTCGTTGATAACCGACCGATTGGCCATCGAACATCCCGAGCCACTTCGCCGCATCACACCCACCGCTTTTGCCTTTGTAGCGAGAGAAACTACCGAACCAGTTCGCCAGTTCGTCCTGCAATAGAAAGATGCCACGGGGCGACCCCTTCAAGTTCTCGACAAGCCGTTCGATCGTCACGTCGTCAGCGGTGAAGTATTCTCGGACGGGTGGAATTGGCCTTATGTCGTTGGGGTCTTTCTCACTCGCATCATCCTTTTGTCGCGCTTTGTAGGTGGCCAAGTCGTCGATGTACGTGGCGAGGGCAATCTCGAAGCGCTGGTCGAGGCCGTCTTCGATACTTTGGGCGATTGCGGAAACAGGATTGGCAGCCGGAGACTTTGCCGTTCCCGAATCGCCGATCACGACGGCCCACAGAATCGGGACTTCTTTCCACCCTCGTTTCGGGGAGATCGTCAACGCCCCGCCAATGGCCGCACCGATTAACGTCAGGGCGGGGAGCGCGGCGAAGCAAGGGTCACACCCCACGGAGTTGGCCACCGATTCCACATACCCCCGGACCGCCGGGGGAAGGGCATGGATCGGAAAGGGCCGGTATGGTGGCACAGCGACAGCGTGACTCACTCCGCTGCCCTTGCGATTTGAAGGGGTGTCTAAGTTTTTGAGTTCGTGTTCCGGGAACAGTTTCTCGACTTCGCCTTTTTTCCCGACAAGCCGCACTTTGTACCGTCCGTCTGGCAATAGCTCCGTGATGGTTCCAATGTTCTCCCGGTCGGTGGGTGACACTCGTTCCCCGACCGAGAACTTTGGCGGTAACTTCGATGCGGTGGCTTTTGGAGTGGGCGTCGGGGTTGGCGTCGATCCACCCTTTCGCTTGTCGCGGGCATGGTCTAACGCGCTCATCGGCGGCCCCCCTTGGTTTCGAGGTCGGCCACGGCGTCCGCCAGTTCGACAACGGTGGGGACTTCGGAGAGCAAGTCGGACAGCGACGCCATGCAATGCCGTAGGGCGAACCGGAGCGCCATCACGAAGGCGGTTGCCAAGTGGTGTTCGTGGGCTTCGATGTCGCCGAGCTTTTCGGCTACCGTCCATTCCGTAGCCAAGATGTCATCGCTGGTGCCGTCCACTTGAACCCGTTGCAGTTCCCTGCGGGCATCGTTGTGGGTGATGAGCAACGCGGCGCGGCGGTCGAACGGTTCGCCGAGAGTAAAATCCGTGTTGTACTGCCAAGTCTGACAAGTAAGATTCATGGTGTAAATCTCCGGTGACACCTTCGTGTTACCCGCACGGGCCGACCTCCTGCCAGAGGTACGGCCCGATGTTTTTTGCGGGGTGCAGGAAGCTGCCGATTTGGTGAGATGGTTAGTTCGTTGGTGACTGCGTGGATTCGCCGAGAAGGAACTTCGTCAGCGTTGGGACGTGGAACAGCACCCGGCGGCCGCGCTTGCGGAGGCCGGTGTCGCCGCCTTCACGGTGGCGGCGCTTCAAGGTAGCATAACTCAAGCGGGCGAACTGCTCGACTTGGCGGGTGTCGAGAAACTCGACGGCGGGTGTGAAAGTGGCGGACGTGGGATTCATCAGTTGCTCCTGAACGATTCGGATCGAACAGAAGCATCATGCGGGTCATTTGTCGACGAACAACGAGTCCCTTTTCACGGTGCCGGTATCAGAATGGATCACCGACGCATCCGCGAACCGACGCCGATCACTGCCCGGTTGGGTTCTTCGGCTTGCGGGCGCGAGTGGGTTTGATGGGGGTGATGGGCGTTGAGCGGATACGGGTGAGGAGTTCGCGGGCGGGTTCGTAAGAGCGGTTTTCGCGGCGGGCGAGGTCCGCCTCGGTCGGTACCAGTTCCCCCCGGAACGCCTTCGCCAATACCGCTTGCGTGAGGCTCTCCACCCGCTTCAACGCCGCCGATGCCCGCGCCTCAATCGCATCCGCCCGCACAAACAACGCCGACACCCGGCGAACGATTTCTTGCTGCTCGGCGAGGGGGGGAATTGGAATTCGGAAGGCTTTCACATCTGCAACGTTTAAGTGTGGTGAAGCAGTCCCGCCAGTCATTTCCTCGACTTGTTGAGTTATAGCAGGG
>JANLRE010000782.1:0-6436 GCA_031368205.1 Fimbriiglobus sp.
TGAAGTTAAAGCAGTGTGGCAAAAATAACGCCCCGTTGTGGTGGAAGTCATCGCCGACGAACCAATCGGTCACGGGCGCTTGCGGAGATACCGCTACGAGCGCCGGGTGGGCGTCGATCATGCCGGCCACGGTGTAGAACCCCGGATACGAAATCCCCGTTTGCCCCACCCGCCCGTTGTGGTTTTTGACGTTCTTCAGCAGCCAATCAATGGTGTCGTAAGTGTCCGAACTTTCGTCGAAATCCTTCGGCCCCTTCTTGGGATTATGCGGCCGCATGTTCACGAACTCCCCCTCCGACATCCACCGCCCACGAACATCCTGGTTAACAAAAATGTAGCCCGCTTCCGAGAAGAGCGGCCCCGGTCGCAGGCGATCCGGGTACTTGTCCACGCCATACGGCGCAACACTGTACGGGGTCCGGATCAACAGCATCGGGAATTGTTTGCTGTCGTCCTTGGGGACATAAACCGCCGTGAAAAGTCGCTTGCCGTCCCGCATCGGAATGCGGTATTCGTACTTGGTGTACCCCGCCTTAATCGCCGCCGCCAACTCCGGGTCCGGTGGCGTTTGAGCAAACCCAACCACCGGGTTGATGACCAACAACGCAATCACAATCCAGAACTGTCGCATGGGATTCCTCAATGATCTCGGAGTGCGGAGAGTGCCACATCAGAACCCAAAACCATCCGAAATGCAACGGCCTGAGTGGAGCCACTCCGTTACGGTGTACCTAAATTCTCTGGGGGTCAAAGTAAGAATGGTTACCACAGAGACACAGAGGCACCGAGAAATCCATTCAAATTGGTTTGGGATTGCTCGGTGCCTCTGTGTCTCTGTGGTAAAAACTGCTTTTCCGAGGTCAGTAGAATTTGGTTACACCCTCCGTTACCGTCGCGGCTCGGATAATGGGCTGTGAAATTGAAGCCTCTCGGTGCAAGCAATTCGAGGGATGCGTTTACACTTGCCCCAGTTGAGCTTTGACGCGGTCGATGGCTTCTTGGACTTCCTCGAAGCCCATTTCGTTGGCGCGCTCGTACAACTCCAACGCTTGGTTCAAGTCTTTCTCGACGCCGGTGCCGTTCTCGTAGCTGTCGCCGAGTTGTGCCCAGCACGCGGGTTCACCGGCATCGCCGCCACGCTGATACCACTCGGCGGCGGTGGCTTCGTTTTGCTCGACTCCTTCACCCTGTTGGTAGCATTGCCCCAACATGGCCATTGCCAACGGGTGCCCGGCTTCGGCGGCTTCGGCGTAATATTCAACGGCCTTCACGAGATCGGTCGGCGCCCCGATGCCCGTTGCTAACACTTGCCCGGCTTGGAACGCGCCTTCCGGGTGACCGAGTTCGGCGGCCTTCACGTACCATTCGTAGGCCGTGGTCGGGTCGGGGGTGTTTTCTTCATCACTGGCCAACATCAACCCGAGTTCGACCATCGCTTCGGCATCGTTGACTTCAGCGAGGTGCTTCAAGTCGTCGATCGTTTCCCAATCGGTCGCGGTTGGGTTATCCAGCGCTTCGCCGTACTCGTGTAACTCACTCTGCAAGGAGTCCGCAAACTCGCCGATTTGTTTCAGGATCGGCTCGTTGTCTTCTTCGGGGTGGATAAAGAAAAACTCGATCACGAACTTCAGTGTCCGCCCCAGTTGCTTGCCTAGCCCAATCGGTGGTAACGCCAATGGTCGCATCTGGACATCGTGATCGGCCCGCGACAAGTCGCGCACCCACCACGCCAAAAACTCGACCGCGATCCAGCCGTCACGGTCTTGGGAAAACTGAATTTCCGCCGTGATGAGTCGTTCGCCGACGCGTCCCCCGTTACTGCGACGCAATGCGGCGATCGGCAAATCCGCGAACTCCCCCGGCAGGCGAAGCATCGAAACATCAACGCCTTCGAGCGGTTGAATGCTCAGTTCCACCGTCCGCACACCGGGCAGGTGTTCAATCGCGGTGTAGAGCCGTTGGACGGGTTCGGGAAGGTCTCTCATCGTCAGTCTCCTAGATTCGACTGTCCATTCGATCTTTAACGGTCCGGCCCGCTGGGGCATGATAGTGGACAAAGCAACTGCGGCCTCAGGTCAAGCCAGTTCACGCCCCAGGAATATCGCGCCGGGAACAGGATTGTGACAATATTGAGACACCTCCGTGAACCCAAGAGAGCGATACAAGGCGATCGCACCGATCATCGACGGCAGGGTGTCGAGGCACACCCGGCGGTAGCCCGCAGCAGATGCGGCCTGGAGCACGCACTCTGCCAGCGCTCGACCGACACCACGGCCCCGGTACGCGGGCCGAACGTACAACCGCTTGACCTCGGCCTGTTCCGAATCGAGCGGGCGGAGGGCAACGCACCCGGCCACATCGCTCCCTTCAACAGCCAACCACAGGCCGCCCGCCGGTCGATCGTACCGCCCAGGCAGCCCGGCCAACTCTTCAGCAAACCCCTGAAAGCATAGGTCAACGCCCAGCCCCGCTGCGTACTCTTGGAATAGCGTGCGGACTAGCGGGAGTTCGTCAGGAATTATTGCCTCGCGGATCTGCACCCGGTGAAACCCCCATACTTGGACCCAAAAACGAACACAGCCGGAGCCTTCGCTCCAGCCGTGTTATCCTATTCCGTCGGTAATCAACTCACTTTGGGCGGTTCGACCGTATCCGTGAACTCTTCGAGCCGTTGGCTGCGGGTCGGTTGACGCAATTTCAGCAGGCCGCGTGCTTCAATCTGTCGAATCCGTTCGCGGGTGATGCCGTATTGTCGGGCGACTTCGTCGAGCGTGCGGGCGGTCCCGTCTTTCAGACCAAATCGCAGTTCGATGACTTCCCGTTCGCGTGGCGCGAGGCTCTTCAGCACTTCGTTGATGCGTTCTCGTAGCAGACGGGCATCCACGTGTTCGCCAGGGTTCGGCGTTTGGCCATCACTCAGGAAGTCTTCCAAAGCGCGTTCGCCGTCGCCGCCAATCGGTTCGTGGAGGCTGACGGGCTGACGACCCACGGCCCGCAGCGACCGCGTGTCTTCCGTTTTGACGCCGAGTGCGATTGCCAATTCTTCCGAAGTTGGCTCCCGCCCCGTGGCAATCGAAAGTTCGCTGCGCTTGCGTTCCATCTTGGCCATCAGGCCGATCTGATGGCACGGCACCCGCACGGTGCGGGCGTGGTCCGCCAGTGCGCGTTGAACGCCTTGGCGAATCCACCACGTCGCATACGTGCCGAACTTGAAGCCACGGCGGTGTTCGTACTTGTCCACAGCCCGCATCAGCCCGCGATTGCCTTCTTGGATCAAGTCCGCGAACGGCAAGCCCCGGTTGCGGTAGTTCTTGGCGATGCTCACCACGAGTCGCAAGTTGGCTTCGGCCAGTTCGCTGCGAACTTTCTGGTACGCTTTCCGGCGTCGGCGAAGCACCTTGGCCAAGCTGCTCAATTCTTTCGGCGTGAGGTGGACTTTTTCTTGGGCTTCCCGCAGTTCCTGATCGCGGCGCGCTTGCTCGGCAACCGAACTCGCGCCGCGCTGGCACGCCCGATCCAGCGCCTTCATTTCAGTTGCCATGTCGTGCAACTCGTCCACCCAGCGTTCAATGTGTTCCGTCCGGGGGGACAGTTCATTGATGAGTTTTTCGAGCTTGTGCAGCCGGCGGAACCGGGACACCCGCCACTCGTGGTATTCTGCCGTGCCTTCGATATCCAACCCGATCGCAAACGCCTGAGCTTCTTCCCGAAGCAGTCGGCGAATCAGCGGCAGGTTGTGCGGCATCCGGGCGATAATCTCGACCCGGCTCAGTTTGATTTCTTCGGTGGAATAAACGTCAATCAGCGGGTCGATTGCGGCCAGTCCGTCCCGAACTTTTTCCAGGGTCGTCGTGGCGCGGGCCACCACGTAAGCGCAGAGCAACGAGGCCCGACGGAACCGCGTTCGGTTCCGTTCGAGCGATACCGCCAGAGACCGTTCTTCGAGCGGCTTTAGTAAGCGAAT
The DNA here is from genome assembly GCA_031368205.1 of Fimbriiglobus sp. Taxonomy (GTDB): domain Bacteria; phylum Planctomycetota; class Planctomycetia; order Gemmatales; family Gemmataceae; genus Fimbriiglobus. Next base: position 3,965 of record JANLRE010000782.1, read on the forward strand.
TTGGCCCATCTGGCGTAAGTAAAGACCCAGCGCGTCGTCCGGGCCACTCGCGTACTCGTCGGCGTGGGTCGGTTCTTCGGCGGGCGGAAGTTCTTCCGCAGTTGGGCCGGCAATGTCCGCTAACGGGTCGATCGGCAAGTCGTCGTCATCATCATCGTCGTCGTCATCGTCAGGGTCTTCATTCACGGTTGTCAACGAAGCGTCCTCGTCCGGTAATAGACGGTCATCAGTCGCGTTTGCAGTTTGAAACATCCGGCTCATTGTCGTCTATCCTGATCCCCGGCCCGGCGGCCGGCATAAGTCGTCTTCCCCAAAGTGATACCACGACACGCGCTCAGACCCGGAGCTTGACTCCAAGTGGCGTTCCCAACGGGATTAGTCGTCGTGGGTTCCGTCGGTGCGGTTCCGGACGCATTCGAGCGGTCAGCGAAAGATTTTAGGTTGTGGCGAGGTTAATGACCACAACCGAATATAACGGAGTCCCAAAACGCGAAGAGGTTCGCGGTCGGTCGCCCGTTCCTTCACAAGTATTATACCGGCGATTACAAGGCCAGTCGGACAAAAATCTCGTTAAAAGTCAATTGTAGTCCAAGATTGCCACACCTGGCGAGACTAACGCGAAATTTCCGTAGGAATGTGTTCGCCCGAATCCGAGCAATCCCCACAGTCACCGAAGTGTTAACATCGGCTGTTAACCGCGAAGCTCTCCAACAAAATGGGGCGATGATACGATACGAATTGTGAGTGTAGAATTCCCTACGTAACATCCTGACAATCCGACTTCACGCGGAATTGGTCGCTGCAATCGCCTGAGTTTCCAACTTCAGCAGATAGTCTTTTTGATCCACGCCGCCACCGTAACCCACAAGGTGTCCAGTTGAGCCGATGACACGATGGCAGGGGACGATGATGGAGACGGGGTTGCGGCCATTTGCCGCACCGACGGCACGGCTGGCGGCAGGGTTTCCTAAACGACGAGCTTGTTCGCCGTAGGTGATGGTTTCGCCGTAGGGTATCGACTTAAGTTGCTCCCACGCCTGCAACTGAAACACGGTGCCCATCAGGTTGACCGGCACCGTGAACTCGTGCCGTTCACCTGCGAAGTATTCTGTGAGTTGCGATTTCACATCGACAAACGGTTCTTCAGCAGCGATCCAGTCCGGTTGAATGCGGACATCGTCCCAATTTTGGTGCATCGTCAATCCCGTGATCGCCACACCGTCGGAGACCAAGAGCAATTCCCCAATCGGGCTTGGGAACCGAGAGTAGTACGTTGCAGTTTTCATAACATCTCGCGGGTTGATTAAGGTGACAGCCGTTCAACGTAGTGGAATTTTAGCCACTACGCCCCGCGTTGTGCAAGTCTGTTTTCGGAAGGAATTCGCAATCATTTCTTGATGACGGAAACATCGGCGTAGCGTGGCATGGAATCGATTGCTTTGCGATCCGCTTCCATTTCGCGCATCAACCGGCTGGCCGCGTCTTGGTGATTCGCCGCCGAGACTTCGCCCGGTGTCACCAACAATGCGGGCAACGGCGGCGGCGGTGCGTTTTGAATGATCGGCCCCATCGGCGCGTCTTGCGCGGCGGTGACCTTGACCCCAGGGCCAGCGGAGGTGGCTGCCGGTTTCGTCCCGAGGGCTTTGGCCATTGGTCCAACCGGCTCTAAATGGACACAGCCGAGTCCGGGCAACAGCAGGGCGAGGAGTGCTAATTTTTTCATGGGTTCACCACCTTGAACGCACGGTTTTGGGCGGTCGCGGTTTTGTCGGTTAGGGTCGGTTTGGGGGTTGCGATTTGGGTCGGGTCCAGAGCCGCACCGCTGCCGAGCATTCGATCAATCGAATCAACAGGTCCGCGCATCGGACCCTTCACACCGAGACGAGCCACCCGTTGGTGGTAAAGTGCCGTCGCTTGTTTTTCGAGATCGTTGGCTTGTTTGGTAATCGCTTCGCTATCGCTAGGTGACGCGACTTCGCGCAGCCTCCGGCACACTTCCATCCGGCGATCCCAGGCTTCCTGTTCCGCACGCAAGGCGTCGGTCAACACGGCAGGGTCGAGGGTCAGTGCCACAGTCGGTCGCGGTGGCGTTGCGGCAAAGGATTTGTCCGCGTCGGGCTTCGGCTTGGAATCCCCCATTAGCCGCGAGTACCACGACTTGGTTTCAAGCTTTTCGCCAGGAATCGGCTCCGCAGCGTAAGCTGTCAGACAACCCCCCGCCACAAGTGCGACCAAGCCCACCCGTACCGCAAAACGGTCCATAAAAAATCCCCCTCCGGCTCGTGAAGAGAGTCGCTACGCCCCGGGTCCCCACCCGAGTACGCAGATCCTCACAAGCTGGTTTTGTGTCATCAAGAGTGAACGGGTTATGCCAAAAACCGCCGAAGTGTAAAGCCCGATTCCGAAATGCGATCCGAGCGATTGGAAACAGATTGCGGGCGATTCCCAAATTCCGCGATTCTTCGGGCAACT
>JANLRE010000787.1:0-3091 GCA_031368205.1 Fimbriiglobus sp.
CCCTGCAAGTCGAGTGACTTAAGGCTTTTTAAGTTCCGCAGTTCCCTCAGCCCTTCGTCGCCGAAATGCTCGCCCCCCAACTTTAGTTCAGTGAGCCTGTCGTGATTCTTGAGGTGTCGGAGACCGGGTCCACGCACGTGAGGGCCGAATAGGTAAAGGGCTTCGAGTTTGTTGAATTCGGTCAGATACTTCAGACCGTCGTCAGTGACCTGAGTTCCTTGAAGTCCTAGCCGCGTGAGATTCTTCAAACTCTTCAACTGACTCAATCCCTTGTCTGACACTTGCTCGACGAGCACATAAAGTTCCGTGAGTTTCTCGCAGCTAGCCAGTTCCTTGAGGCCATCATCGGTCACCTTCGTCGAAGTCAGATCCAGCATAGTCAGGAACTTCAGTTCCTTGAGCTTTCCGAGTCCCACGTCCGTGATGTCTGTAGAAGAGAGATCGAGCCGGGCAAGTCGTTCCACTGCGATCAAGTGCCGAAGCCCGGCATCCGTGACTTTCGTGGAGGCCAAGTGTAGAGAAGTGAGCTTCTTGAAGTTCTTCATCTCCTGCAGGCCAGTGTCGGTTATCTTTGCAAGGGTGACATCGAGATACTCAAGTTTGGGGAGTACACTCAATGCCTTCAGCCCCGTATCGGTCACTTCTGAGCCGACAGACAGAGACCGCAGATTGGTGAGGGGCAACAAACACTTCAGGCTCTCATCCGTCACTTGTCCCCGAACGTCAAGGTGGGTCAGTGCCGTGAGATGCTTCAACACCTCCAAGCCTCGGTCTGTCACCTGCGTGTCGGCCAGATCGAGGTAGGTTAGGCCCGTGAGACCCTTGATTTCATTCAATCCCCGGTCGGTGACCTTTCCGCCGAAGAGGCTGAGCATCGTAAGGTTGGAATGCCCCTTTAAGTTCCTCATGTCCGCGTCAGTCACCTGAGTGTGACTCAAGTTGAGACCGAAGGGGATCGGAACAGGAGGAAGCTTGCTTAGTGCACCGTTCAATGGCGCACTGAACGCGAACGCGGGCAACCCCTGCGCGGCCGCCTGTTGCCCGCTGGTGAACACAACGACGCCGTAGTGGTTCACCGCGAAGCCGCCGTACTCTGCCCCGAGCTTTTCGTATGCCGCGATGGTCTCCGGGGAGATGACTGCGGACGTAGACGGGCGCGGAGCATCATCGGTTATAGGTGCGTTGGCATGGCAATTGGTGCAATACAAGTTTGACAGCAGCACAAGTGTGGCAAGAATCATTGGGATACATCTGGGCATATTGATTCCTTATGAATCTCCGACATCGAACTCGGAATTGGTGTGCGAAATGGATCAGTGATGCACATAACGCCTTCCATCTTGCTGATGCTCCGAATATCAGTCAAGTTAAAAGCCGATAAATCAATGTGTCGTTGGTGTGCTGAATAGTGAAAGCCAAGTAGGAAAATCGAATCTCCCCGAAACCCGACTTCACCGATCAACTTAGGGCAAAGTCTGCTCGCCCCGTTGTTGGCATTGCCAAGGGGCGATAAGATCCACTACTACACTCGTGCCGAGACTGGCGATCGATTGATGCCTCTTCTGTGGGGAATGGAACTGTCTGTCAACGGATGTCCCGACCACTTCGGAGCCGAAGCTTTCTTCCGTGGAATCTGTGAAAGAGACGAGCCGGTATCTTCGCGGGAGCTTGCCGACGGAGTAGGCGGCGGACGTGGACCACTTCTCCGAAGAGGCGAAGAACTTGCTGAAGTTCCACGGCAGCTACCAGCAAGAAGACCGCGACGCCCGCAAGAACCGCCCGAAGGGTGCGGCGGCGGGGTAAGGCGTACATGTTCATGACCCGGCTCGTGCTGCCGGGGTCGCGGTGGGCCGGTAGCACGAGCAAGTGGATCGCCTGTAACCCGCGATACTCCCGCAAATAGTGGCGTCCACGGAGGTCGGCGAGAACCTGCCCATGAAGGGGTAGGAACTCGGGCATGTGCTCCCTATCTGCCACGCATTCCTCCGCTGCCGAACCAGCGCGTTCGATCACTTTTTACCTTGCAGTTCTTGCACGAGACTCGCCACCAGTTCCGGCTTGTTCTGGGCCACGATGTGGTCGATGCGTGATTGCGGCACTTCCAGTTTTTGCATCAATGTGACAATCAACTTCCAAACCTTCTCGCGCTTCTTGCCATCGGCCAAGTACAACTCGCCCACGTAGTCTGCCAGCCTTTGCAATTGCAACGAATCGGCGTTGGCATAGTACCGCTTGATGATGCCTTGCTGGTGACGGCTGTAGTCTTCCATTCCCATGTGCTGGCTCCGAGAATCACGAACTTTGTGGGGTTGGTTGTACGGTATCTGGGACCGATTCTGGGATGATGACGGGTGGCGTGAAGAACTTTGGGTTGCGGAAGATTTCACCGGAGTCGGACCAATCGGTCGTGGGGATCGGGTCGGGTTTCGGCGTGAGCAACACTTCGTCGATGATGCTCGTCAGGAATGTACACTTCGCCACGATTTCTGCGTGAACGAAGTCGCCGTTCGATTGGATCGGGAACTTGTCGAAGATCGCTTTGCGGTACAGCTTGAACGCACAATTCGGGTCCGTGAGCGGAACACCATAGACCAACCACGCTCGCCACGAACGGACATGGTCCCGCAATCCTAGCCAGCCCGCGAGTGGTTCAATCGGGATGCCGAGTGCATAGTTCGTGAAGAACCGATACGTTGCACCGATCGCCTTCCAACCCCCCGGCACCGGCACACCCGCCCGACAACCCGCCACGAGTGCGGACTTCTGGTTGATGCGCTCATCGAACACGTTGATGCGCTCGAAGAACGGCGTGATGTCGCCGGGCGTGTAGGGGTAATCGAACGCGGTGTAGAAAAACAACGGGTACTTGGTCTCGGGTAATGCCGAACGTAGACAGGCGCCGAACCCTTGCCCCGTGGGGTGCTTCAACACGCGGATTGCGGGATGCTTGGCCGCAAGCTCATCGGACTTTGTGTCGGTACCATCGGTGCTGCCATCATCGACTAGGATTAGCTCAAACTCCCGCCCGAGTTGGCTAAGTGTATCGAGCCAAGCCTGGACGCAGGTGTCCAGTTTCTCGGCGACGTTGTGA
>JANLRE010000803.1:0-3046 GCA_031368205.1 Fimbriiglobus sp.
ATCGGGTCTTGGCAACCGACAACCCAAGCATCATCGGTGAAAATCCGCCCCAGTAGGCGGTTCAAAGTGCGAACGCAATTGGCATGTTGAGGGTTGATTGTCATCTTATCAACGATCCACCCGTTAATTAGTTCGAGACGATCGTCCTCACCGAAAATGCCGCCTGCGATCATCTCATGGTAGCACGACACACTAAACCGCGCAATATTCTCCGGCGGATTAAGTTGCCTTGGGACTCGCTGCTTTTTCTGGATCGTTGGCATCATACTAACCTGTTCGCAGGGATGGTCGCCGTATCTGCATACGGCGACTAACAGTCATACAACTTGTTAGAACCATTCTTTCTTGCCGACCTGATACGTTTGGTAGAAATCTTCGTCGGACTTCGTCAGGTAAATAATGCCTTCCACGAAGCCGATGATACCCAAAGTCCCGAGAGAGCAAACACCCAGCACCAACTGAATGATACCAGGCGTGGTGTAGCCCAAGTAAAACTTGTGAGCGCCAAGCGCACCCAACACAATGCCCAGCACGCCCGCGATGACCTTCTTGTTCTCTGGCTTCGTTTCCATGTCAAACCTTCCTCGAACTTCTGTGTGAAACTGTGCCCTTTCGTTCAGGCACCGCGTCGGCATGATGCCGGTTCTAGGCGAATAAGCAAGTGAATAATTAGCGTTCTGAACGGATCAATACCCGATGTACTTGGCGTACAGTGTCCGGGCGCGTTCGGTGTCGTCGGTGCCTTTGATGATCGCACGGCCATCGGGGAAGACGGTGAACTCGTAGAGGTCTTCACCCTCGGTGATGTTGAACTTCAGCAAGAACTTGTTGGCGGTGACGGGTCCGGTGGCTTGCAGTTGTTTGGTGAGTTCGCCGAAGTCCAACTTGCTGCTGCGGCGTTGCGAAACTTGCACGGCGTTGCGACCGCACAGGCTGGTGGTTTGGGTGCCGTGTTCGCCGTCGAGCCACTCGAACTTCCGTAGCGCACAACAGGGACACTTGCCTTTGCGGCCCTTCAGTGGTGCGACTTTCACCCGCCTTGTCGTGTTCTCCCAGATGTTCATCATGAACAATTCGCGGTTGATCGTGTCGGTCTTTCCGGCGAGGATTTTCAACGCTTCGGTGGCTTGGTAACTGGCCACGATACTGACGATCGGCCCCAGCACCCCCGCCGTTTCGCACGTGCCGACTTCCCCCGGTCCGGGTGACTGCTCGAAGACGCACCGCAAACAAGGCGTATCGCCGGGGATGATCGTCATCGTCATTCCTTCGGTACCTACAGCACCACCATACACCCACGGTTTATTTAACTTCACGGATGTATCATTGATCAGATACCGTACTTCAAAGTTATCCGTGCCATCAAGTATGATGTCGGCATCGCGGCAGAGGTCTTCAATGTTGGTGCGGTCGATATCCGCGACGACGGATTCAATGTTCACGGTCGAGTTGATTTGGCGCAGTTTAATCGCGGCGGCTTCGGACTTGGGTAGGTTGTTGGTCACGTCGGATTCGTCGAACAATACTTGGCGTTGTAGGTTGCTCGGTTCGACGAAGTCGCGGTCGATGATCCGCACGTGGCCCACACCGGCGCGGACTAGCGTGTTCGCTAGCACCGTGCCCAACGCGCCGACGCCGCAGAGCGTGACGCGCGACCGCATGATCCGTTCCTGCCCGGCTTTGCCGATGCCGGGGACGCGCATTTGGCGGGAGTATCGTTCGAGCGGAGACGGTGTCATGACTGGGTTCCGAGGGCGGAGTTCCGAGGGGCTATTCCACACCGTTATCGGCGAGGAAATCTTGCAGAAAGCGGATCTGTTGTTTGGGCCATTTTTCGTGCTTTGCAAAGCCGATTAGCGTTTGTAGGTCTTCCTTCGCACGCCGCACGTCAGCCGCCTGAAGTCGTTGCAAATACGTCGCAAGGTACTGCATCGCTTCTTCAGCGGCATTGCCGTTGAGGATCTTTTCTTCGGAGCCTTCGAGGAACACATAGGCATGAAGCACGCCGAGCAAAAGCGGATTGACACCGAGTTCGTCCGGGATCAACGGGAACACCGCCGCGCCCTCCGGCGAGTCGATTTCTTCGGACCCGCCGTCATCATCAGGTGTCGGATCATCCACCGGCCACCGCCGGGATCAGGGCCACAATTTCGGCATCCTTCACGGGTGTATCCAGATCATCCAGGTATCGAATATCTTCATCATTAACATAGATGTTAATGTAATGCCGCAACACGCCATTATCGAACAACTTGGTTGCCAACGCCGGGTGTAATTGCACCAAGTGCTCGAGCGCCGCCTTGACCGTGGCCCCTTCAACCAACACTTCCGCCTGCCCACCGGCCTGTTCCCGCATCGGCGTCGGGATTTGGACTTTGACTGACATAAGCGATCTCATTGGTTGCGAACTAAATCAAGATTATTCACCACAGAGGGCCACAGAGGAAAACCAATACTTGTATTTTACTTCTCCGTGGCTCTCTGTGCCCTCTGTGGTGAATTGTATTTCTTGTATTACACCAGCATCGGCTCTGCGCCGGCAAACACTGCGTTGAACTCGTCGATGTTGGGCCGAATGATCGACGGCCGTTCCACCGCGTTGGCGACACAATCTTGGGTCTTGAGTCCGTTGCCGGTGATGCACAGGACGATTTCTTCGTCCCGTGGGATGCGTCCGGAATCAATCATCTTCTTGGCCACGGCTAACGTGACGCCGCCTGCGGTTTCGGCGAACACGCCTTCAGTGCGGGCGAGGAGCAACATGCCTTCGACGATTTCGTCGTCGTTCACGTCGTCGCCCCAACCGCCGGTTTCGCGCATCAGCTTCGCGCTGAAGTAGCCGTCGGCTGGGTCGCCGATGGCGAGGCTCTTGCAAATCGTGTTCGGCTTTCGGACCGGCTTGTGGCGTTCGCGGTTGCTCTTCACCGCATCGGTAATCGGGTTACAACCGCTCGCCTGAGCACCATACATTTTGGTGCGTGGGGCTTCGTTCACTAAACCAACATAATGCAGTTCTTGGAATGACTTATAGATTTTACCGATCAAG
>JANLRE010000828.1:0-7872 GCA_031368205.1 Fimbriiglobus sp.
TTTCGTTGATGGAATTTCGCACACACCTGTTTGTCTTCAACCCCAAGGGGGTTGTTCCCTTAGCCCAGGGTTGCGGACCGAAGGTCCGTTACCCTGGGAAACTGCACCCATTGCCAACAGACTGCCTAGGGCGGAAGCTTCCTAGGGTAACGGACCTTCGGTCCGCAACCCTAGGCTAATCGAACGACCCCCTTGGGGTCGAAAATGAACCATCTCATATCGTGAACAAATTGACCACCGGCACCCGCGACGCCCACCAACTTTTCGTTCTACTCACGACTTTAGATCTTCGCCCACGCCGGCGCTGTCACTTGCTTGTTCGCGGCCAGTGCTCGCGCACTGACTTGCAACACGCTCAGGAAGCCTTCGCTGTCCGCGTGGTTGAACTCGCCAATGGATTCCATCGAAGCATTGGTTTCAGAATACAACTGGTGCGGCACGTCCAGCGCCGAATCGAAGTGAATGCCGCCTTTGTACAGCTTCAGTTGAATCGTGCCGGTGGCGAGGTTGATGATCGGCTTCATTGCCTCGCGGGCCATGTGGGTGGCGAGGTCGAAGCCGTACCCCTGGTAGATTTGCTTGGCCACGCACAGCGACAACTGGTCGAACAACTCGCGGCTCCGGCGATCCAGAATCAGTTGCAACAGGTAAGCGTAGCCGGTGCCGAGCAACTCCATGCCGGGGGCTTCGTACACGCCACGGCTCTTGATGCCGACGAAGCGGTTCTCCACAAGGTGCGTGCAAATCCCGATCGCGTGTTTGCCGCCGATGGCGTTACCTTCGGTGATGGCTTGGAACGGCGTGACGGGCTTGCCGTTAAATTGAACCGGGCGGCCTTGCTCGAAGCGAATCGTCACCGTCTCCGGTTCGTCCGGGGCTTGCGTGGGGAGCACCCCCATGCCCGGCGTCACGAACCACGGCCCCACTTCGAGGTGTTCCAACTTGCCCGCTTCGTGGGTCAAACCCAGCAAGTTGGCGTCGGTCGAGTACGGGGAACTCAGCGTGGCCTTCACCGGGAGCTTGCGTTCCAGGCAGTACTCGATCATTTCCTTGCGACCGCCAAATCGCTCCAGGAACGCCTCGTCGCGCCACGGGGCGTAGATGCGGATTTCCGGAGCCAGCATGTTCGTGCAGAGTTGAAACCGGACTTGGTCGTTACCCCGCCCGGTCGCGCCATGCCCCAGAATCGTGATGCCCCGTTTGCGGAGTTCCGGGATCATGCCCGCGACAATCACATGCCGCCCGATCCCGGTCGTGTTCCAGTACGCCCCTTCATACTTGGCTTGAAACTGAATCACTTCGATGCCGGATTCGGCGATCATGTCGTGCAGCGGAATCGCCACAAAGTCCGTGGCCCCGGACAACCGCATCCGCGATTCGACTTCAGCGAAGTTGGCTTCATCCGGCTGGGCCATGTCCGCACAAATGGCCACGACGTTGACACCGTGTTCGGTCAACCACTTCGTGACGGTACACGAATCCAGCCCGCCGGACGCCGCGAAGCCGACGGTTTTGCCCTTCAAGTCATCCAGTTTCATAGCACGCCTCAGAGAATAGTGTTCTCTGTTGGGGTAGGCGCAATTCGAGACAAGTCAATTGGGGAAATGCAGCAAGGAAGCGGGGATCGTTTCGCCCAGGCGTTACACCGTGCGATTCGATGCGATGAACCCGCGCCAATCCGGCAGGATGATTGTCAAGTCCGTCGTGTCGTAGACACCCAAGACGCGGTTCGGATTCAACGTGACGTGGTGCCGAGTCGGGATGCACGGCACACTCGGTGCGAGCATCGTGACAGTGGGACCAGCCAGTAAACCCACAATGACCCCGCCGATTTTCGTGACGACGACGCGGGACGATTCCAGTGGCATGTTGCCGAGACCAACCCAGCAGGACGGGTCCAACACGACAATCGCTTGTTTCCGCCAAACGATCTCGCCGCGAACGTGATCGGCCCCATCTGGAATGGCAGACCACGAAGTGGCGTCAATGATCTCGACCACCCGATTCACCGGCACCACCAGTGCAACGGCTCGACCACATGGTTGTACAGTGACCCGATAAGCGAACGCGAGAAATCGTTCGTTGGCGGTGCGTGACGGCGTGTCTGTGAAATCATCCGCCTCGCTCCGCAGTGGTTCTTCTAACTGCGAACCACTTTCACCATCCGCTACACTGGCCACACCAGACATGTCGATGCCAACCGCAGTGGTGCCCCCAGCGGAACTCAGTAGATTCAGTTCGTCAATCGCTTTCGTTGTCACGATTTAGCCTCCCTCATCGGTCGGACCAATTGCTGGAGAATCTCAAGGAGATTCACATCTTGGAACGGCTTCACCACATACGCCGACGCGCCCAAATCCAGGGCCTTCCTGCGGTGCTTGTCGGCGGACCGGGAGGTGATGACCACGACCGGCAAGTGGGCCAGCGTCGGTTGCGACCGGACAGTGGCGAGTAGTTCGTAACCGTCCATGCGCGGCATTTCCACGTCGGTTAACACGATGTCCGGTTGGTCCCCGGCGGTCTGAAGAATTTCGAGGGCCTCCAGTCCGTCCTTCGCCGTGACGACATTCCACCCGGCATTGGTCAACACCATCGAAAGCACTCGGCGCACACTCGGCGAGTCATCCACGACCAGGGCCGTCATGGATTGCTTGGCGCGGGCTGGGGCTATCGGCTGGGTAGTGAATGAAGTCCCCGCGCTGCGAAGTAGTTCGGTGGGGTTCAAGATCAGCACCACGCTACCGTCCCCCAGGAGCGTCGCGCCGGAGACGGCTGGCACCCGATGCAAATGGCGACCCAGCGACTTGATAACGACCTCTCGACCGCCCATCAATTGATCGACCAGAACCGCAATTCTTCGCCCCGCCGAACGGAGGACGATCACGGGTTGGCGGGCTTCCGCAGGGACATCCGAGTGCCGAATTCGCAAGACACTGCTGAGCGGAACCAACGGGCAAACGAGTCCATTGACACGCAAAACCGGACTTCTGCCGATGTGTTCAACCTGCTCCGCGCTGGGTCGCAGAATTTGCTCCACGGCTTCCAACGGGATGGCAAAGGTTTGCCCCGAAACACGCACCAACAGCGCGCGAATCACGGCCAGCGTCATCGGCAGCCGGATCGTGAAGGTTGTGCCCCGGCCCAGCACGGAGGTCGTGACGACGGTGCCATTCAACCCTTCGACTTTGGTTTTCACCACGTCCAACCCCACGCCGCGCCCGGACAGCTCGGAAACTTCTTCCCGCGTGCTAAACCCCGGTCGGAAGAGGAAGTCCGCTAGCTCTTCTTCGGTCAGTTGATCGGCCTCAAAGGTGGGGGCCAAGCCCCGCCGCACGACGGCAGCGCGGATGCGATCGAAGTCGATCCCTCGGCCGTCGTCGGCCAACGTCAGGACGACGTGGCTGCCCTCGTGGGCCGCCTTCAGCGTGATCGTCCCGTGGGCCGGTTTGCCGAGCGCCAGCCGCACGGCTTCGGCTTCTAACCCGTGATCGACTGCGTTGCGCAACAGGTGCAACAGCGGGTCGGCCATCGCCTCCAGCACGGCTTTATCGAGGCCGGTTTGGTCGCCGTCCAGCACGAACTCTGCGTTCTTGTTCGCGGCCACGGCCGCGGTGCGAACGGTTCGTTGGAGCTTGGTGGCGATGGTGCCGAAGGGGACCATCCGCAACCGCATCAGCTTGTCTTCGACTTCACTGGCGAGTCGGGCTTGCCGTGTGAGTTGGCCTTCGAGTTCGCCGACCAAATTGCCGAACTCGCCGAACACGGTTTGCACGTCCGTCGTCGTCTCGGAGAGTTCCCGCGTCAGGAGGTGGAACTCGGTGTAGCGGTCGAACTCCAGTTCATCGAAGTCATCTCCACCTCCACCTCCTGCCCCGGCGAAAGCGTAGGCCGCCGAGGTGGTGGACCGACTACTCGACATCGCACTGGCTTCGTAGCCAATGTCGAGCCGCCCCGACACGCGCTTCAGACGATCGGCTGACGGACGGGCTTCGCTTAAGAGTCGGTTGAGTTCACCGACCCGTTGTTCCAACGAAGTGCGGGCGATGACCAGTTCGCCGACGAGCTTGGCGATGTCGTTCAGGCGAGCAATCGGCACCCGCACGGTGGCATCGGCTTCACGGGCGGGTTGGAATGCGGCCACCGGGACCACTTCTTCGACCACAACCGCAAGCGGGTCCGGCTCGAATGCTTCGGTGGGAAGCCGGGCCTGGACATCCAGGATGCGTTCCAACCGGGAGTGCAATTCACTGAAGACCGCCGTGTTCGCACGGCCTTCGAGCGTTTCCGCGATGGCGTCCGACGCCGCCAACAGGAGGTCGATTTCCCCGACGGTCGCCGTGCGTTTTTGGTCGTAATACTGGTCAAGCAGGTCTTCCATCCGGTGCGTCAGTCGCGTGACACTGTGAAACCCGACCAGCCCGGCGGCCCCTTTCAACGTGTGAATCGAACGGCGGATCGTCTGCCATCGGTCGAGATTGGCCGGATCGTTGCGAGCCTCCGGGAGCAGCGTGGTCAGCAACCGAATGTGGTCGTCCGCTTCCAACCGGAAGACTTCCAACAACTCCGCCGGTACCTCGCTGGAATCGTCTGCGACTGTCAGTGTCGAACGCGGGGCCACTTCAATTTCGATCTCTTCGATCGGCTCTTTCGCGTTCCAACTCTCCGAGGGGTTGAAGTGGTCGGACAGCCAACTGGGAGCAACGGGGAGGGCGGTTTCTTCAACCGGCTCGTTCGCGTCCCAACTTTCGAGTGGGTTGAAGTTGTCCGACAGCCAATTCGCCGGCGGTGCTTCCGGAAGTGCGAAGTCTTCAAACGGGGAGCGTAAAAAGGATGGGGCCGCAACAGCAGGAAGGGCCGCAGCCGTGGGCAGAGAATCGTCCGTTGGCAATCCCCGCAGTTGGCAAAGGTGCTGCAACGCCTCGGCGGTCAAATCGGGTTGCTGACTGTCTCCGGACGACACCCCCACAATGTACTTTTCGATATGCCCGACCGCGACGTGCATCCCCGCCAGCAATTCCGGCGTGCTGGTATCGGGTTCGTGCAGGAGCCGGTCGAGGATTTCTTCCAGGTGAAACGCAATCTGACTGAGTTCGGCCAAACCCACCATTCCCGACGCGCCCTTGATGGTGTGGACGCCTCGGTGCGCTTCCGTGAGCACGGAATCATCACTGTGCGGTGATCCTTCGGCGACGTTTTTTTGAAACGCCACCAGCCCGTCTCGAATGACCGGCAAGTAGCCGCTCACTTCCTGGACGAACTCCGCGATGATCTCTCGATCGAACTCAGTCATCAGACGCCCCACCGGGACTGAAAGTTAAAATCCGCACGATCCTGAACGGTTGGGAACGGGTTAGTAGATCCCAGTGGATTGGAGCTTTCGTTGACCAGTTGCACCGGGGTTGGTATTCGCCTTCGCCTTTGTCATCGTCTTGCCAACTATCTTGGTCAGATTCTCCGGCATCATGTCCGCAGGGAGTTTGAACGCACTGACCGAACCCCGGAGGTCTTCGGCCAACCGCGTTAAGTCGTTCACCGACTCGGCGGTGCGTTTGGTGCCGACGGCGGTTTGCTGCGTAATTTCGCTGATGCCGACCATCGACTTCGCCAACTCTTCCGACCCCTTCGCTTGTTGCTTGGAGGCGACCGAAATCGACTGGATCAGTTCGGCCAACTTCACGGACACCCCTTCAATCTCGGCGAGTGACACCCCGGCTTGGTGGGCGATCTTCGACCCGCCGACGACTTCCTGAATGTTGCGTTCCATTGCCGCCACGGATTCGGTCGTTTCCCCTTGGATCGCGCGAACCAGCACGGCGATTTTCTTCGTCGCGTCCGCAGACCGGACCGCGAGGCGTTCCACTTCTTCCGCGACCACGGCGAAGCCCCGGCCCGCATCGCCCGCGGCGGCGGCTTGAATCGAAGCGTTGAGTGCCAAGATCCCGGTTCGGTCCGCGATGTCGTCGATGAGCTGGACGATCTGGCCGATCTCCTGCGAGGTCTCCCCCAGCCGCTTGAGCCGCTTGGCCGTTTCTTGCGTCTGTTCCCGAATTCGGTTCATACCGTCGATGGTGTCGCGCACGGCGGTGTTACCTTGCCGCGCGTTCTGGAGGGCTTGCAGGGCAACCGTTGCTGACAAGGCTGCGTCGTCAGAGACCTGTTGAATCGTCGTGGCCATGTCGTCAATCGCCGCCGTGACGCTGTTGATTTGCTCGGCTTGGTTTTCGGACCCGTGGGCGAGGTGCTTCGTGGCGGCGTCCATCTCGTTAGCCGCGTTGGCCACTTCGATCGTCGTGGACTGCACGCGGCTGATAATTTTCCGCAGTTGCTCGATGGTGTAGTTGAAGGAGTCGGCAATCGCACCCGTTGCGTCAGCCGACACTTCCGCTTGCGTCGTGAGATCCCCATCGGCGAAACCGCTCACTTCTTCCAGCAATTTCATAATCGACGCTTGCAGGCTGTTGTATTCCGCCTTTTGTTTCTGAATCAGCGTTTCGGTGGTCGTCAAAACCTGGTTGAACGAGCCGGTCATTTCACCGAGTTCGTCGGTTGTCACCTTAATAACCCGTGCATCGTAACGTCCCGTGTCAACCGCCTGGAAGAGATCGAGATAGGCTCGAATTTGGCGAGTGAAGCCGCGTGTCACGAAGTAGACCAGACCAATCGTCATCAACAAACCCAAACCGATCGAACTGAACCCGATGACAAGGCTGGTCCGGAAACCCGCGAGGCGTGTGACGAGTTCTTTGTCCAGCAACGGTTGAGCCGTGTCCACGATCCCGAAGTCCGCAGCAATGACGTTGTTTGACAATGTGGCCAGTTTCCGCACGGTGGTTGTCGTCTTGGTCGATTTCAGCAGCTCGGCATCCACGTAGTCCAGGAGGTCATCGTGAGATTTCTTCCACTGTGCCAGCTTCGTACTGAGCGCCAGACTCTCGGCCTCTCGTCGTTCTTCGGTGATAATGCTCACCCCGGCTGCGGTCAGATCGTTGGCCACTTTTAATTCACCAAGGAGCCGGTTGATCGTGACCTTATCGGCAAAAGAACCCTCGTCGTCCGCACTCGGAAGCGTGGTGGCGACGATCGCCCGCCAAGCGATTTGCCCGGTCAAGTCCGCGTCCGCCGTTTGATTCAAGACGATACTTTGCAGGGCGTAGCTGGTGTACTCCGGATCGAGCGTGAGCTTGCTCGCGTTGGCGGCTTCGGTCATCAAATCTCGTAGGGCCAACGTGAGGTTATCGCAGGCCGTTAGAACTTCGATCGCCTTCTCTCGATTTTTGGGTTGAATCGCGTTGACCAATCCCGTGACTTGCTTCCACTCCGTCTGAATGCGTAGCCACACCTTGGGCGTATAAGTTTGGCCGGGGATTTCGGCGGTCAGTTTCTTTTCCATTTCTTCCATCACTTTGATGGCCGCGTCCAACTCACCCTGTTTCCGGTCGATGACCGTTTTGCCCTCGGTTTGTCCCGAGACAAACTCGGCTGTCAATCGGCGGTATTCAATCGAGTGCCCAATCGCCTGGCGAATAGCCCCGAAGTATTCGGTCCCGATCCGCTCGTTGCGGGCAAACACAATTTGGCTGTTCACGCTGGAATACAGCAAATAGCCCAGCAATAACGTCGGAATCAACAGAGTACCAACCGTCAGCAGGAGCTTTCCGGAGATGCGATTGAGGTTGAACGGGCTGAGGAATTTCGCAAAGCGATTCATGGAAGAGTCCCGCGAAGGGTGTACGGAATGTCATCACGCAAGCGAGGCGATCCTGGTACTCGGGTCATGCCTCAACACTGCGTGGTCATGGGGAATCTAGAACACGATTGAGTGTTCGGTGAAGCAATTGATTGGTCGGTGCCGAAACGGTAGGGATTTTCCGT
>JANLRE010000842.1:0-1763 GCA_031368205.1 Fimbriiglobus sp.
TGATAGGCACCCAAACCCAGGTGCGAAACAGCCTGGGTCAACCGGGCGGCAACGGACCCGGCGGTTTCGGCGGTGCTGACGGCGGTTTCGGCGGACCAGGTGGTTTTCCTGGCGGTCCTGGCGGGCCTGGTGGCCCTCCGGGTCGTGGCGGTGCTGGTGCCCCTCCGGGTTCTGGTGGTGGGTTCCCAGGTGCCCCTCCTGGTGGCGAAGGTTCTACGGACGGCGGCGGGTTCCCAGGTGGCCCCGGCGGATTCCCCGGCGGTCCTGGTGGGTTCGGTACCGGGGGTAACGGCTTACCGCCTGGGCGGAACCAGGGGACGGTTGAACTCACGCTTACCGACAAGGTGCTGGTGATTGCGATCTTGTTGAACTGGCCAGAAGACAAGTTTATCAGTTACATCCAACCGCAACTCCAACGGACCGCGAGCCAGATGAAGGGCCGCATGAGCGTGTTGACGGGGGACATTGAATGGCACCGGCTCGCCGTGGTGTCGAACAAGTTACAAGACAGCAAACGCATGTTCCCCCGTGGCACCATCGACCGGGAAGCGAGTGACACCCGGTATCGCTTGGCCTACCCGCCGGAACAGCGTGTCAGTTTCTTCGCCGACCTGTTGCCGTTCCTCGGTCACAGCGGACTGCGGTCGCAAATCGAAGACAAGAAGATGGCGTGGTACAGCAAGGAAAACCTCGCCGCTGCCGAGACGTGGATTCCGGAACTGCTGGTACCGTACTACCCGCAAGACTCTTGGCGGGCAACCCACCCATTAGCCGAAGGACGTATCCTGGGTGCGACCAACTTCGTGGCGCCGGCGGGACTCGGTCTTGATGCAGGTCGATACAATCCTGCCGATCCCGAGATGGCGAAGAAAGTCGGGATCACCGGGTACAACTGGGGTTCCAAACCCGAAGAGATTAAGGACGGCCTGTCGAACACGATCTATCTGCTCCAGGCCGCGCCGGGCACCGGGCGACCGTGGATCGCGGGCGGCGGGGCAACGGTTGTTGGCGTTGAAGACTCCGATAACCCGATGCAACCGTTCACCCACCGATTGCCCGACGGGCGGCGGGGAACGTATGCACTGATGGCTGACGGGTCAGTCCGCTTCATCAAAGAAGGCACCGACCCGAAAGTCTTCAAAGCCCTCGTGACTCGCGCTGGTGGCGAGAGCATCACCGAGCTAGACAAAGCCGCTCCGAAGATCGCGGCACCTCGTTCAACGGAAACCGATTTACGAGGTGGGCCAAGCATCAAAACGCCGACAACACCACCAACGACTGACTCGGCTGAGGTCAACGACGCGGAGTTGAAGAAGTTTCAGGGCACCTGGAAAGTGACGTTCTTCAAGCTGAAAGCGCTCAGCAAAATGGCACCACCCGAAGCCCTCGCCCAAGTCAAGCTGGAAATGAGTTTCGACGGAAAGAAAATCAGCTTCAAGGTGAAAGGCCCGATGGGCGATCTGCCGTTCCCGGTGCCGGGTGCCGAGATCGTGAAGTTGGATTCCACAGCCAGTCCGAAAATCCTGGACTTGAAAGGCGCCGACGGCAAAACCTCGCAAGGTATCTACGAATTCACCAGTGATAACAAATTGAAGATTCGTAGCGCCGACGATAAGAGCCGACCAACAAAGCTCGGCGTTCCGGATGACAAGTCCGAGGATGGCTACTTCGAGTTGGAGAAAGCAAACTAACCCAAAGTATCCACCACGAATCGAACGAATCACACGAATAAAACCGCAACCAACTTAGCTCGTTGGTTGCGG
>JANLRE010000848.1:0-4244 GCA_031368205.1 Fimbriiglobus sp.
GGAGTCCTCAAAACAAGGGCGAAATAGCAGCTTTAGTAGGTCGTGGTCGAGGAGGCTTTGCGACGAGGCCCGACACGAGACTTCCGCCAATCTAACGAAAGCACTTTTCCCATTCACTCGTTCATGTCGGGCCTCGCAAAGCCTCGACCACGACCTACAAAACCCGCAAATTCAGGTTGCTACACTGTAGTTGTTGGCATCCAGCCTGTGGATGCTATTTGCTTTTTGTACCAGTCAACCAGTTTGATCCACGGTTATGGTTGGCGGATCGCGTCGAATCGAAGCCAACTTTGTGCAGGTTGTGCGGGTTACCAGAACGGTCACGATTGACTCTGGGTTTGGTACTGACCCTGGCTTTGTGTTTGACTCTGCGATGACACCGGACGCATGTTTCGGCTCACATCGAAGTAGGTGCCGTGAATCGCCGCCCCGATGTCGTGGACGCTGTCCACGACGTGGGTCAGCGATTCATGCAAACCTTCCCGAATGATGTCCTGAATATCCTGGGCGTTGATCCACGAATAGAGTTCCTGAATTTGTTTGTTCGCTTCGTTGATCGGCACTCCGACGGGGTCACCGGAGATTTTCGCGGATGCGAGTTGGCACTCCTCAATGCAGCGGTGGATCGAGCGCGGAAAGAGTTCGTCGAAGATCAAAAACTCGGCAACGGCTAACCCCGTGTCGAGCGGCCCGACTCGCGGCTTCTTGTGGAACGGTTCATAGCCGCTGCAACTCATCAGGATCGCAATCCAGTGGGCGTTGTCCACCGGCGAACCGACATCCTCCACCTTCTGCAACAGCATGTGATACTTCACGTCCAAAATACGAGCCGTCTGGCAGGTGCGTTCGAGATACTTCCCGAGGCGGAAGAACTCCCAGGCTTCGCCGTGGGCCATCGTGCCGTCACTGATGCCGTGGATCAGTTGGTTGATGCGGCGAATCTGGTTGTAGAACTCGCTGCGTTTGGTCGCGTAAATGGCCCGCGCTTCGTTCGATTGCATCCACAGGTAGTAATAGTTCATCCGCTCCCACATCTCGGCGGAGATGACTTCCCGGATGATCCGCGCGTTCTCCCGTGCCCAGTTCAACGACGCGATGATGCTGAAGGGGTTATCAACATCCCACGTCATGAAGTCCTGAACGTGGTTCGCCGTCGTGGCTTCTTTGTAATCGTGAATGCCAGAGATAATGAGTAGCGGCTTCCACTGTTGCTCGGTGGGGACGTGGAAGTCCAACAGGAGGGTGTAATTTACCTCCAAGATGCGGGCCGTGTTCTCGGCCCGTTCCAAGTACCGGCTCATCCAAAAGCAGTGTTCCGCAACGCGAGAGATCATCGGAACCCTTTCAACACCTGTTCACCACGAATCATACGAATCGAACGAATCAGAGAAAACAAAAACAAATCCGTGGTAAGACATCGAACTGCGTGGAGTACGCCGATACACCGTTTTAGATCCTTCTGATTTCATTCGTCTTATTCGTGTGATTCGTGGTGAATAATCTGGGTTAGCTGTTCTCCATGACCCAGGTGTCTTTGCTGCCGCCGCCTTGGCTGCTGTTTACCACGAGGGAACCCTTCACCAGTGCTGTGCGAGTCAGGCCACCTGGAAGTACCCACGTGGACGCCCCGCTAATGATGTACGGTCGTAGATCGACGTGCCGTGGGGCGAGGCCCTCGTCCGTCCAGGTCGGGCAGGTGGAAAGCATCACCACGGGCTGGGCGATGTAGTTGCGTGGGTCGTGGCGAATCTTCTCTGCGAACTCCGCACGTTGGGCGGCTGTTGAGGATGGCCCCATTAACATGCCGTAACCGCCTGACTCATTTACCGCTTTGACGACCAACTCATCCAGGTGGTCCAGAACGTATTTTCGGTCCGATTCCCGATCGCAAATGTACGTCGGCACGTTCTTCAAAATCGGTTCTTCACCGAGGTAAAACCGGATCATGTCCTCAACATACGGGTACACCGCTTTATCGTCGGCCACACCAGTCCCGACGGCGTTTGCGAGTGTGACATTTCCTGCCCGATAGGCCCGGAACAAACCGGGTACACCCAACAGGCTATCGGGACGGAACGTTTCCGGGTCGAGGAAGTCATCATCCAGCCGGCGATAGATGACATCGACTTTTTGGGCACCGCGTGTGGTTTTCAAGTACACGACATCTTGATACACGAAGAGGTCTTGGCCGAGTACCAACTCGATGCCCATGTGCCGGGCCAGGAAGCTGTGTTCAAAATACGCGGAGTTGTATGGTCCTGGCGAAAGCAACACGATGCACGGCGGTTCACCGGCACCATTCGGGGCAACCGATGCCAAGGCTTCGCGCAACCGATGCGGGTAGTCTTCGACACGTCGGACGCGGCAATCGTGGAACAGTTCCGGGAACACCTTCTTCATCACCGTTCGGTTTTCCAGCACATAGCTCACCCCGGACGGTGTGCGGCCGTTGTCCTCCAACACCAAGAATTGTCCCCGTTCGTCGCGGATCAAGTCGGTGCCACAAATGTGAATGTACTGCTTACCCGGTGGCGTAAAGCCGACCATTTCCTTGCGGTAGCCTTTTGATCCCAGGACGAGTGATGCTGGGACGACGTTCTCTTTCAGAATGCGTTGATCGTGGTAAACATCCAGTAGAAACAGGTTCAACGCCTGGATACGCTGGATCAACCCTTCGTCGAGGTTGACCCACTCGGCTGCGGGGATCGTTCGGGGGAACAGGTCGAAGGGGAAAATTTTCTCGACGCCACGACGGTCCGAGTACACCGAGAACGTGATGCCCTGGTTCACGAACGCCATGTCCGCACTCGCACGCCGGCTGAGGAATTCAAGCAGGTTCAACTTTCCCAACCGCTCCACAAGCGGTTTGCAGTGCGCGTGCGGTTCCCCTAACTGAGCGAAAAGTTCATCCCAAGCAGTGGGGTGAGCAGTGTAGCCATCGAAGACCGGGCGATCGGACCCAGTGGAGTAAAGTTTCATAGCCGGAATGTTTTTAGGAGAGCGGGCAAGTTTCGTCACTGGTTTTGTCATGGGTTTCGTCATGGCATGGTACTCAGTGCCGGGTTGTTAAGCGTCCGTTGCAAGTAAACCATGCAGTCGAACCAACTCGGAGATGACAACCCTTCACAATTCTCGGCATTAGGAACTATCCGCACAACAAAAGCAACTTCAGCGCCAGGAAATTTCCCGTTTCCGTGGAAATTAGGTTTGAAGCTTGTCGGGCAACACTCAGACTCAGAATCCGACTTCGGGTCTGGGCGGACTTCAGACGATCGGCTTCGCACTTGCTGTGTTTAATAGACTTATAATCAACCGAATGACGACACTTGGATACTCATTTTGCTTGGCGACTTTGTTCGCTCGTAGCACTGCCTGTTGCTACGACCCAGGCCCTACCCCGATTATGCGTTCATAGCACGACCCACCCACTTTCATAGATAGTGTTCGGATGGTCACATCGTTCCGGCTTTGCACAACAAATCGGTGATTTGTCGATTTGTCGTCGTAAGTCGTTGATTTCCGACCCGGAAACTCGACGCAGATTGCCCAGTCCAGAATTGGTGTGCAAAGCATCATCTACAACATGTTTGCCGTACCGGACCAACTGCGAATTTACTACCCGCCGCGTTCGGCTGGTGGCGCTCGGATTTTGGACACGGGGTTCGTGTCCGGCACGGGTACCGTTTCAGCGACATACGGTCCCGGCGCCTCGACCTTGGTCGAGGTGGTCGTGAACGAAGGCGGCACGCCGGCGTTTCGTCCGGGGCGATTCTCGAATTGACCAAAAGCGTGGCGTCACTCAACGGCGGGGTCGCGGCTGGGTTGCAAATTGTCAACGAAAAGCTGACGTTGAACACCCCCGGCCAGCAGGTCGGCGTTGCCGGTCGGAGCGGGACGTTTCAGTTGAATTACGGCGGCCAGTTGACGGCAAGCTTGCCGATCACGGCAACCGCGCTGGCCGTGCAGGACGAACTCAACAAGCTCTCGACGGTCATCGCGGACGTGGGGTCAGTCTCGGTTACGCTGAGTGGAAATATCTACACCGTCGTGTTCGGGACCGTTCAGGCGAAGAACGCGCAGACTTTGACCGGGACAGTCGCGGGCGGGGCGGAAATCACGACCAGCGGCGGGAACGCCAGTCTCGTCAACGTCTCGGACGACAACACGTGGCGTGGCCCGGTTACTCTTGCCAACAGTAGTCGAATCAGCGTCGGGGTCGATTCCCGACTCTCGTTGCGCGGTGT
>JANLRE010000863.1:0-14563 GCA_031368205.1 Fimbriiglobus sp.
GCCTCACGAATGGCTGCCATGTTCCGTCCGGTTGGCGGGTTTCGTTGGGGCGAAACGTGGCTTTGTATTCCAGCGATCGGCACCCCGTGACGTAGAACCCCAAGTAGGCGTGGGGCAATCCTAGCTTTGCGACGCGCGCGATGACGGACAGGACGTTAAACGTGCCGAGCGACCGTTCGCGGACATCGGGGTCGTAGAAAAAGTAGATCGCCGAGATGCCGATAGGCAGCCGGTCCGCATACCCAACACCGATCAGCCGATCGCCCACGAAATAACACCATTCCTCGGTCACGAACGGGTTATCCACAAACGATTCGAGGTAAGCGTCCGCCGATTCGTTGCCGCGTTCGGGCCACCCTTTGAGTTCAGTCTGGAACTGATGGAACTTGTCGTAGAGCGCGAGCTTCTCACGGGATACTGAGGGCGGGTTGATCTCGATTCGGACATCCGCTTCGTTCGCCCTACGGGCACGTCGCTGGCTGCGATCCGGGCGGAAGTTTTTGACATCCACCCGGATGGATTGGCACATCTGGCAACTCGGGCATTCGGGCTTGAAGATCGCGTGCCCGAACCGGCGCCAGCCGGCCATCAGCCGTGCGGAATAATCCTCGGGCGTCATCTCGCCGACGATCTCGTACCGCAACTGCCACCGGCGGTCCGGCAAATACCCGCAGGTACTGAGTGGCGAGAGGAACGTGAACAGAGTTTGCATAAACCAGAGTGTATCATTCCACAAATTCGACCGCAACCGGCGCGGGGATCACGCCCGCCTTATACGCCGCGTCCAACAGTGCCCGGACCGCTTCCCGCCCGCGTGGGCCGTAGTCCAGGGTCCAGTCGTTGACGTACATGCCGACGAACTTGTCCGCCAGGGTGATGTCCATGTCGCGGGCATATTTCAGGGCGTATTGCAACGCATCGGCCCGGTGGTCGAGGGAGTATTGAATGCTCTGCTTAATCAACCGGCTGATTTCGGACATGGCTTGCTTGCCCAAATCCTTCCGCACGACGTTCCCGCCCAACGGCAACGGCAACCCGGTGCGGTCTTGCCACCAGACGCCGAGGTCCAGGACGAGGTGCAAGCCCTGGTTTTGAAACGTGAGTTGCCCTTCGTGAATGATGAGTCCGGCGTCGTATTTTCCGGATTCGACCGCCGGGATAATCTCGTCGAACGGCACCACGTCGTAACTCACCGGGATGTTTTTGCCGAGCGAATCGAACAACAACTTCAGCGTGAGAAACGCCGTCGTCAACGTCCCCGGCACGGCAATTTTAATGCTCGGCAATTCGCCCACGGTCATCGGCCGCCGCGCGACAATCATCGGCCCGTACTTGTCACCCATGCTACAACCGCTGGATAGCAGCGCGTACTTGTCCAGCAAGTAGGCGTAAGCGTGAATGCTGACGGCGGAGACTTCAAGTTCCCCGTTCATCGCCCGACGATTTAGCGTCTCAATGTCTTCGAGTTGGTGAACGAACTTGTAATTCCCAGTTGGGAATTTGTCGTTCGCCAGGGCATGAAACATGAACGCATCGTCGGGGTCCGGGCTGTGGCCGACGCGAATGATTTGGGTGGTCATGGGTCACTCCTCAAGTGAACTTCAAAAATATTCTCGCTTCGCTACGTGCGAGATTCTTCTGTCTTCCTTCCCCCCGCTTGCGGGGGGATTGAGGGGGGTTGAAAACTCCCTCACGTCGTTGGACGGTTCCCGGATCGGGTGGCCGGTTCGACCCCACCCCACCCCTCCCCGCAGACGGGGAGGGAGCAGGACTTCACCCCAGCACGTCGCCCGGTGGTCCGCTTCGTGTGATCTTGCCGGCTTCCATACGGTGGACCGTGTGGGCCTGTTTCGCAAAGTCCATGTCGTGGGTCACCACGATCATGGTCTGGCCTTCGGCGGCGAGGTCGCGCATCACGCTTAGCACTTCGTTCGCCATCGCCGGGTCCAGTGCGCTCGTCGGTTCATCGAACAAGATTGCTAGCGGTTTAACCGCAAGCGTTCGGGCAATGGCAACACGTTGCTGTTGGCCGCCAGACAGTTGCGACGGGCGGGCGTCGAACTTGTTCCCCAGCCCGACGCGCTCCAGCAATCGTCGCGCGTCCTGTTCCGCACGGTCACGGTTGGTCCCGAGTGCATACAGCGGCCCGCTCATCACGTTCTGCAAAGCGGTCAGGTGCGGGAACAGGTGAAACTGCTGAAACACCATCCCGACAGCCATACGCAACTTCACCAATGTCGCGGCGGCGTGGGGCCGCCCGCCGTTGCCGGTCAGCGTGTTGCCGAACGCAGTCACGGTGCCCGCATCGAACGTTTCGAGGCCGTTGATGCACCGCAGCAGCGTACTCTTCCCGCCGCCGGACGGCCCGACCAGCGCGGTCACTTCGCCCGTCTTCACGTCCAGCGTGACGCCATCCAGGATGCGCGCCGGGCCGTGCGATTTCACCAGTTGGGAGACGTGAATCATGGCTTGCCCCCGTGACCCGGCGCCGCCAGTTTGCGTTCCAGCCGCCCCGCCAGCAGCGCGAGCGGGTAGCTCATCAACAAGTACAATCCCGCGGTGAGGAAGGCGAGTTCGACGATCAGCGTGCGGTTGAAGTTGAACAGTTCGTTGTACTTCCGCGTCAGTTCCACTACAAGGATGATGCTGCACGCCGAGGTGTCTTTGAAGAGGGCGATGAAGTCGTTGGTAACGGGCGGAATTACAATTCGCAACGCCTGCGGCACAACGATCCGGCGCAACGCCGTGGTGCGCGTCATGCCCAACGCCAACGCCGCTTCCATCTGCCCTTTCGGGATCGCCAACAACCCAGCCCGGTAGTTCTCCGCTTCATACGCCGAGTAGTTGATTGCCAACCCGAGAACGCCCGCAACAAACGGCGTGAGGCCCGCAGCGATGCCCATCAGCAGCCCGACGCCCGACGAGGTCAACAACTGCGGCAACAGGTAGAAGATCATGAACAATTGCAACAACAACGGAGTACCCCGCACCACTTCGACGTAAATGCCCAGCGGCACGCCCAGCCAGCGCGGGCCGTACACCCGCCCGATTGCCACGATCAACCCGACCGCCATTGCCAACGGGAACGATAGCAACGCTAGCTTCACCGTCACGAACGCCGCGTAGACCAACTCCTTCACCAACCGGGGCAGCGGGTTCTCGTCGGCGGCTTTGGTCGCGTCCGTGGTTTCGGCGTCGTCGTCGGTCTCGAACGTCGGCCACGGCTGATTGAGCCAGTAACTGAGGCGTTCCTGGTCCTTGGTCCACAGGTTGTACTTCGTACAGATCGCCTTCAACGACCCGTCGCGGATGCCCTCGCTGATCGCGCGATCCAGTTGCGCACCAAGTTGCAGGTCCGATTTCCGGTAGTACAGAACATAAAAGCCAGGTCGAATCGCGTCACCCGCACGCCGGAGTTCAGGGTACTCGCGCAGAAAGTACGTCGCAGCGGGGCTGTCTTGCACCGTGCCGTCGAGCCGCTTGTCCGCGACGAGCTTGATGACGTTCGCCACGTCCTGGTTCGACCGCAGGTCGATCTTGTCCTTGTACTCTTTCTCCAAGTATTCCTGCGCCACCGTGCCACCGAGGACGCCGATGGTCTTGCGGTCCTTGTCCACACGTGGGTTGTACAGGTCCGCCCAACCGCGAACCGCGTCGTTGTCTTTGCGGCTCAGCAGCGCCAGCCGGTAAATGTAGTACGGCCGCGTCGGGGCATACGAGACGCACAAGTCTTCGCGCAGTTCGTAGCCGTTCAGCACCACGTCGATGGTGTCCTTGTCGAGCAGTTGCGGCAAGTTGCTCCAATCCCCGGCCACCATCGTGCTGGCACGCCCCAGCTTCTTCGCCAAGTACGCCGCGAAATCCCACTCGAACCCGGTGTAGTTCCCCGCCGCGTCCTGATAAACAAACGGCGCCCCGCCGGTCGGGTCGGTCCCCCACCGCAACGGCTTCGGCTCCTGCCCGAACCCGACGCCCGGAAAACACAACAGGACCGCGACCAACGCCGCAGTCCTGCACCAAAGCTCACGAATCGGAGTGTTCAACTTCGGGGCACCACCTCATGAACGGGGCCAGCCCACAACGGCCAACCCGATTGCGTGGAAGTGTAGCAGGTTGCGCACCGGGGGCAATGGGGTGAAGAAGTTGTTGATGTATCTAGGGATGGCGATGGAACGACGTAGCATAACTGTTCTGTGAGCTGCGAATCTCAAAGCGGACATACCGACTTGGTCTGATGAAGCGCCTGTGTTGATAAGGCCGGTGGGTCGAACGCCCCGGCCACCAGTGGCCCCTCCCGCGTCACGTACCACGACAGCCCGAAAACTATATCACCTCGATTTAAGGCGGTCCAGGGCCGCGCCAGCTTCCGTCGATAGCCGTGCGCCTGTTGCACCCGCCGCGATCTCCCCTAGTCGCTTACGGGCTGCGGGGGTGTTCAACTGCTCCAGGAAGGCGACCCCGCGTAACTCCGCTGCGAGGTCTACGGGTGTGACGGAGTCCGTTACCTTCTTGAGGATTGACGTGAGCCGGTTCCGGATCTCCGGAACCTTCGCCGAGATCAGCGAGTCTGCGAGCAGCGGTTCAAATCGGTGAGCGGCTTGTTGCAACTCGGATGTGACCTTATCTCGGACATCGACATCGTCGTCGTTCAGGTGTTTGACCAGGTCGGTCACCCGTTCCCCCTGGATGTTCAGGACCGGAGCCAATTTCTTGCGGGCCTGCTCAACGGCCTGCTCGGGCTGCGCGCTGAGTACCTTGGCACAATGTTCCCTCCGGAATCGGTTCGCGGCGGTCACGCCGCTCCAGGCCGCATCGAGTTCGTCCACCGAGAGTTCCCCCCCGGTCGCCCGGAGCGGTGGAGGGAGGACTAGGGCCGGGGTCAGGTAGATCGAAAATCGGCGGTGCCCTCCGGGTGTCGGGGACGGCGCGGACACGGGGCCGAGGAACGCGAGCGTCTTGCCGTCCGCCGACATCGCGGCCAGTTGGCGGTCGTCGGTCGGCGCGTTCCCGATCTCCACCGCCTCGTCGCCGAGCAGATCGAGCACGGTCTTGGCGTCAGTGATAAGATAGCGGTTGCCAGCCGAAATCGACCCACCTCGGTTCTCTCGTTCCCAGTACCTTTTCCCGTCGGCCACTCCCCAGATCACGAACCGGGACACGTCAAACGTCTCCACCCGGCCCGTGTGCTCCTGGGCTATCAGGAATCGTCCGTCGGGTGAATACGCGACCCAACTCCGGTAGCTGCGGGAACGCCCGTCCTGGTCCGGGGGCCGGAGTTCCTTAACCAGTTTCCCTGTGGCGGTCTCGAACACCCGGAGTCTCGCCAGGGGGCCGTTCAGGGCAAACGTTTTGCCGTCCGGGGCGAAGGCGATCTGGGACCAGGAGTCGTGGGACGACAGGTTTTGCCGGACCCCGGCCCGGACCTTGCCAGTGGCGAGGTCGGTCACCTGGAGTTCGCACCATTCTCGGTTGACATGCACATCGTCGATGTAGACTTCGCCGCGTGGGCCGAACCCCCGAAACGTGGAGGAGTACGTCCACCTTGGAGACTTGACGCCCGGCTCAGCGTGCGGGAGTTCCCGCAACTGTTTGCCGGTCTTGGCGTCCCAGAACCGGATGACGGGATCCTCCCGGCAGTCGGATATGAGCGTCTTCCCGTCGGCGGAAAAGACCAGCCGGTGAAAGATCTGGACCTCGGGCAGTTTCATCCGGGTGACTATCTTCCCGGTCGCGGTCGCCCACACGCAAATCGTGTCCTGAGAGCCTGCGGCCACGAGGGAGCCGTCGGGGGAGAACACCACCCGATCGACATGCCGGTCGAGTGGCCCGGTCAGTTCCCGCCATTGCCATTCGAGCCGTGACGGTTCCTCGGCAGGGGCGGGCGTGTCGCCCGCCTCCCCGAACCCGCTTGCCGGGGGAACGTCGCAGGCTGCCAAGGCAACAAGCCCGAAGATGTAGATCGACAGTCTGCGGCCACGCATGGAAGTCTCCGAGGAATGTCACGTTAGCGAACGTGGTTCCAGTGATGTTTGACGGCCGTACCGCGTCTGTGTTAACTGGATTGCCAAAACCCGACCAACAACCGAAATTCACATCGAAAATGAGGCGGCGGCTGAAGCGAGTCCCCGCAGTTGCGGCAAAGCGATCGGAGGGCCGCGACCGACACCGAAGAAGAACGACCACACTCCGAGCATCCGCTCGGCAGCAGATCACGCCACTTCAATCGTCCCAAACCCTCGGCCTACAGAACTAGTTATTCTTCAATGTTGAACACGATTTGACCTGACATCTGCCACCGTGTCAAGCTTCTTTTCGCTTCTCGAAATGCAAGACTCCCATCATTTCTCGTCAATCTCGTTCCCCCGTCGCACTTTCGCAACCCTGCTGCAACTGCTATCAATTCTTGCATGGCTCGTGAACGACTGCCGATTGACGATACCTTGCCGGCACTGTTGGCGAAGCTTGCCCACGCCGGTGCCGTTGTGTTGCGTGCGCCGACGGGGGCGGGGAAGACCACTCGTGTGCCGCCGGCCATCGTCGAGACGCTTCCGACTGGTACCGTGCTGTTGCTCGAACCGCGGCGGGTGGCGGCACGGGCGGCGGCGCGGCGGATGGCGGTTGAGGACGGGACGGCGCTCGGGGAGCGGTTCGGCTATCAGGTGCGGTTTGATCGCCGCGTCGGGCCGCGAACCCGCGTCATTGCGGTGACACCGGGCATCCTGTTGCGAATGCTGCACGACGACCCGTTTCTGGAATCGGTTGCCACGGTGATCTTCGACGAATTCCACGAACGCGGCTTGGAAGCCGACCTCGCCCTTGGCATGGTCCGGTTGATTCGCCAGACCGTGCGCCCGGAACTGCAAGTCGTCGTGATGTCCGCCACGATCGACGCCGGGCCGATTGCCAAGTACCTCGGCGATTGCCCGATCGTGACCAGCGAAGGCCGCACCTTCCCGGTTGTGATCCGCTATCGGCCCAAACGCCCCGAAACGCCGTGGCCGGAGTTCACCGCGAACGCGGTGCGGGACGTGTTGACCGAGACAACCGGCGACGTGCTGGTCTTCCTCCCCGGCTTGCGGGAGATTCGCCAAACCGCTGACGAACTCGCCCGCTTCGCTTCGGAACAAGACATCGCCGTGATGCCGCTGCACGGCGATTTATCCCCGGAGCAACAAGACCGGGCGTTGCAAAAACTCTCGTCCCGCAAGATCGTCCTGGCCACCAACGTGGCCGAAACGTCGGTCACGGTCGATGGGGTGACGGCGGTCATTGACACCGGGTTGTCACGGCAAATGGAGTTCGATGCCGGCGTCGGTATGGACCGCTTGCGGTTAGCGCCGATTTCGCGGGCGTCGGCGGATCAGCGGGCCGGGCGCGCGGGGCGAACACAACCGGGGATGTGTCTGCGGCTGTGGGACGAGCCGGGGCATCGGGCTAGGCTGGAACAAACTGAACCGGAAATTCGCCGCGTCGATTTGGCCAGTGCGGTGCTGCAACTGCTGGCTCTTGGCGAAGCCAATGTCGAACAGTTCCCCTGGCTCGAACCGCCACGTCCGGAAGCGATCACGCAAGCGATCAACTTGTTGCAAAAACTCGACGCCTACGACGACGACAAACTGACCGAACTCGGCCAGACGTTGGCAACACTTCCCGTCCACCCCCGCATCGGGCGGTTGCTGCTCGAAGGGCAACGGCTCGGTATCGTTTCACGGGCGGCGTTGGCGGCGGCACTGCTGTCAGAGCGCGACCCGTTCTCCCGTGAGTTTAACGCCGGCGGCCCCCCCGTTCGCAAGCACGCGGCCACGGTTTCCGACTTGCTCGATCGTGTTGAAGCGATCGAAGCATTTGAACGCACCGGGCGTCTCGATTCGCACCTCGGGCGGCTCCATCGCGGCGGTGCCCACGGCGTGTTGCAAGCCCGCGATCAGTTGCAACGGTTGCTTCACAACTCCCAACAATCGCGCGATGTGGATCCCGATTTCAGCCTGTTGTATGCGATCTTCACCGCGTTTCCGGATCGGCTGGCGCGGCGGCGTTCGCCGAATGATCCGCGTGCGAAAATGATCGGCGGTCGCGGTGTGAAACTCGCGCCGCAAAGTGGCGTTGTCGATGAGGAACTGTTCGTGTGCGTCGATGTCGAAGCGGGCGGCGTGGAGTCGTTTGTACACATGGCTTCCGGGGTGAAGCGGGAGTGGTTGCCCGGTGACAAGCTGGTGACAGTGAACGAGGTCAGCTTCGATTCGCAAACGGAAAAGCTGGTCGCCCGCAAGCAACTCCGGTTCGCCGACCTCGTGATCGACGACACTGCCGGGCACATCGCCGATGAAGAGCAGGCCGCGCGCGTTTTGACGGCGGCGTGCCTGGAACGCCTCGACAAAGTGTTGCCGACTGTCGATTCGCCAGCGGGGATTTTCCGCACGCGGATTCGCTGTTTGAAGACATGGTTGCCGGATGTGGACCTGCCGTCGTTCGCAGACGCAGAGTTAGGTGAATTGCTGCAACACTTGTGTCGCGGTCGGCGGTCGTTAACCGATGTCCGTAACGCACCGTGGTTGGATTCGATGCGCGGCATGTTGACGTACCCGCAGCAACAATTGCTCGACCGCGAAGCGCCGGAAACGTGGGAGGTGCCGAGCGGTAGTTTCATTGCGATTCAGTACGAAGCCGGCCGCCCGCCGATCCTCGCCGCCCACATTCAAGAACTGTTCGGCCTGACGGAAACACCGCGATTGGCCGGAGGTCGAGTCAAGATGTTGTTACACCTCCTCGCCCCGAATTACCGCCCGCAACAGGTGACCGACGACCTCGCCAGCTTCTGGAAAACCGGGTACGCGGTCGTGCGGAAAGAACTGCGGCCCCGGTACCCCAAGCACAGTTGGCCCGACGACCCTCTCACCGCCGAAGCCATCCGTGGCCCCCGCAAACGTGAGCAAAATTAGCCGCAAAACCTACTTCTTCTCCACGACCCAGATGTTGCGGTACACAACCGGGTCGCCGTGGTTTTGCAGTTGGAACGGGCCGGGTTTCGCCGTCTCCGGTTGGCCGCCGCCGGTCGGGCCTTTCAGCTCGACGTTGGCGTGGATTTTGACATCGTTATGCAGCATCGTTAGCCGGGCCGGTTTCGTCTTTTTGCCGTCGGCGTCGAACTCGGCTTGGGTGAAGTCGATGTCGTAAGTCTGCCACACCATCGGCGGGTAGCACATGTTCACGAGCGGCTTATATTGCGTGTAAACCCCGCCGCATTCGTTGTTCTCGCCCTTCAAGCCGAAGCTATCCAGCACCTGCACTTCGTAGCGGTCTTGCAGATAAACTCCGCTGTTGCCCCGCCCCTGACCACGGCTGTTCGGCATCCACGGCAACCGAAACTCGACGTGCGCGTTGAAGCTGCCGAAGGCTTGTTTGCTCTTGATGCCGGGGTTCAAAAACTTGCCGTCCGAAAGCTCAACCAACTTCCCGCCAACCCAGTTCGTCTCATCCCCCGGTTTCCCGAACAACACGACCGCCCCTTCGGGTGGCTTCGCATCAATTGTGGACGACGTGCGTGAGACTTTCTTCCACTGGGTGACAGGGGCACTGTATCTTATCTCGTTTGTTATGACGCCATTTTTCAATTTGTAGGTGATGACTCCTACTGCCCGAAATTCAACGGTGTCGTCTTTCCGAACGCCTTTTGTTGCTCGATCAGCGTCGTTTCCATCCCATCCGTCCCCCGGCAGTCCGCCCACGTAAAAAATGAGGTCGAAGTTAGTCTCACCTTTTGCAACGACCTGCGCAGCACTATTGAATTTCTTGGCGCCTTTACTCCCTTCAACCAAGTACTCCCCCTGCATGGCGAAATCGGCGTCATCCTTCAACTTGGCAGGGTCGTTGATGGCAATTCGCGGTAACGTTTTCGGTGCTTCTTTTTTGTCTTGGGCAACCATCGGTTGCGATGTCAACGCGGTGACACTGAGCAGGGTGATGAGGAGAACACGGTACATACGGACCTCGGCGGAATGGGTGGTGATAGCGGCAACGTTATTGTTCGCATTCCCGGTTGTGAGTCAACGAGATTACGTGGAACGCCGATTTTACCCCGGTAACATCAGCGGCTCGCCGAGTGGTCCGACGGTTTGCAGGAACGCTAAGAATTGATCCAACAGCCCGGCGGAATTCCCCGCCCGACCACGCACGATCAGCGAATTGCGATCGACCACGACCCGGCCCGTGAACCCTGTCAACGCGATGTCACAGCTTGCCCCGTTGCTAGCGACCGTGATCTTCACGCCCTTGGGTGGGGAATCTTCGAGGCGATCGACGAGGGCTTCGACATCAATGGGTGTGGCGAACTCGAAGACGAGTTGATCGAAGCTCTTGCCGAAGACGGTCTCGAAGCCGGGACTGCGAATGAAACCGGGGTTGATGAAGCGTGTCACTTCACGGCACCACGCGACGCGGGCCGAATCGGTCGGGTCCAGTTCGGCCCGCACGGTGTACTCAAAATCCGGCGTGCGGATCATCCCGGTGCCGTCACCCTCCGCCGAGACATCGACCTCTTTCCGCTTGTACCCGAGGTGCTCGCGGATCGCTTCAAACACAGCGTCGAGGTCGATTTTCACGTCGGCCGTGGCCAACTTGGCGATGAACTTCCGGGACGACGCGCTCGCATTGTCCGGCGTCTGAAACCCCTTGCGGAACCCGGTCAAATCCTTCACGCGGCCTTGGGTCTCGCTGCGGAACAACACCCGCTTGAGCCGATCGGCGTCAAGCAAATTTCCACCCTGGCCGTGTCCCACCAACCGCGAAAGGTCGGCAATCGTGTTAGCCGCGTTATGTTCGCCGTAAAGTTGCGGTGATTGCGCGGCGCGGCTGTCGAAGTGCTTTCGCAATAGTCGCGGGAGTTCGTCTTCGAGGTAACCGTGCAGTGACAACGCGGTGACACTGCCATCTTTGTTAATCGCCTTGACGCCCCGGCCCGCGAACGCTTCGGTCAGCAAATGCGTGCCGAGCGTCGCTTTGAAACTGGCGGTGGCGTGGGACTCTTCATCAGTGCCAGTCACGGCCAGTAACGTAATTTTCCGCGAGTCCGAAAGGACGTGTTTCAACTCCGCGCCGTACAAGTGGGGCTCGAAATCTTCTAACGGTGCCCCACTACCGATGTCGAATAGCACCGTGATTTGTGATGCTTTCGTGGCGTGCAACTCTTTGAAGAGGTGCAACGTGGAGAGGCTCATCTCGGCGACATCGTCCCACTGCGTGTCCCAACAGGCAATGAACCCGCGACCCTTTTGGGCGAACCCCCGCGCGGCGATGAACACGAGTAGTTCGTCGTCTTTCTTTAGAATTCGTTTCAACCGGCGCAACCGCGATTCGACAATCGCTTTCGTGGCTTGTGACCCGAACAGCGTAACGTGGTGCGTCTTCGGATAGCCTGCCCCTGCCAGTGCCTCCGCTAACCCCCGCGCGCCCGATTCGGCATACGGAACCGTGCCGACGGTTGTGTCGAGGTACTTTTCCACAGCGACAACGAAAAGCCAACGATCAGCCACGGTACGAACCCCTTATGTGACACCTGAATGGGGAATTCTAGCGTGATCTTCAGTAGAAACACAAACACAGCAAGCGGTATCTTTATTCACCGGGGTCGTTATGCGTGCGGTCGATCTCATTCGCAAGAAGCGTGACGGCGGGGAATTGACCCCCGACGAAATCGCTGCGTTCGTGCAAGCCGCCAGTCACGGCACGTGGCCGGATTACCAGTTGTCGGCGTTGTTGATGGCGATTTGCATTCGTGGGATGACCGACCCAGAGACGGCACACCTGACCCGCGCGATGACCGATTCCGGCGTGCGGGTGGACTTGTCGAACTTGGCCGGCGTGAAAGTGGACAAGCACAGCACCGGCGGCGTGGGGGATAAAACCTCGCTGATTCTCGGCCCGTTGGCAGCAGCGTGCGGTGTGGTGGTGCCGATGATGTCCGGGCGTGGTCTGGGGCACACGGGTGGCACGCTGGACAAACTCGAAGCCATCCCCGGCTTTCGAGTTAACCTCAGCATCGACGAGTTTCAAACCGCGTTGCGAACGGTCGGCATTGGTATGATCGGGCAGACCGCCGATGTCGCGCCGGCGGACAAAAAACTTTATGCACTGCGTGACGTGACCGGCACGGTCGAGAGCATTCCGCTCATTACGGCGTCGATCCTGTCGAAGAAACTCGCGGAGGGCATTTCGGCGCTCGTCATGGATGTAAAATGTGGTCGCGGCGCGTTCATGAAAACGCTCCCCGAAGCCCGTGCGTTGGCCCAATCCCTGGTCCGCGTCGGTACCGCAAACGGGCTAAAAGTCGAAGCGATTATCACAACGATGGACGCACCGCTTGGGCGGGCCGTCGGGAATGCCAACGAGGTCGCGGAGTGCATTGCGATACTGAACCCCCAGTCGAATCGGCAACCGGATGCGTTGCGTGAACTGTCGATTTTGCTGGCCGCGAAGATGGTGTTGTTTGCCGGTCTCGCAACAACTCAGGATGCGGCAGTTGAGAAAGTCGAAGCTGTGTTGAAGTCCGGCGCGGCGTTAGAAAAGTTTCGCCAAATGGTGGGCCAACAAGGCGGCGACCCGCAAGTGGTCGATCACCCCGAACGCATTCTCCCGCAAGCCCCTCACGCCATGACCGTGAAGTCTCCCCATTCCGGTTGGGTGAACGCGATGGATGCGGAGAAGGTCGGCGTTGCGGCCATGCTGTTGGGTGCAGGCCGACAACGCGCCGACGATAAAATCGACCACGCCGGCGGCGTGAACATCCTCACCCACGTCAGCGAAGAAACGGCAGCCGATGGAGCCGTGTTCACGGTGAACTATCGGTATGAAGAAAACTTGGCCACCGCCGTTTCGCTGCTATCATCCGCATTCACCGTCGGTGACAACGCACCGTCAGCGACACCAATCGTACTGGAGACGATCACATGAACACCGAGGCCCTGATCGCCGCCGCCACGGAAGCCCGCCTGAAAGCCTATGCGCCGTATTCAAAGTTCCGGGTTGGTGCGGCGCTGCTCACGACGGATGGCACGATTATCACCGGGTGCAATGTGGAGAACGCCAGTTACGGGCTGACGATTTGTGCGGAGCGGGTGGCGTTGGTGAAAGCGATTTCGGACGGGTTGATGTCGTTTCAGTGCATCGTGGTGGTCACGGGTGTCAAAGGTCTCACGCCGCCGTGTGGGGCGTGCCGACAACTCCTGTGGGAGTTTGCGCCGGATGCCGACGTGATCCTGGCCAACACCCACGGCAAGACCGCAAAATACACAGTACAAGAACTGTTGCCCCACGGCTTCGACGCGAAACAACTCGAATTGTAGGAGCCGACCATGCCCGCCGCCGTTCATGTTTGCGATCACCCACTCGTTCACCACAAGCTGGCGCGGTTGCGGCACAAGGACACGCCGTCGCCGCAATTTCGGAACTTGGTTTACGAGATGGCCCAAGTGCTTTTTCACGACGCACTTCAGGACGTTCGGCTGCGACCCGTCACGGTGGCCACACCGATTATGATGTGTGAATGCCGGGAAATTGCGGACAAAATTGGTCTTGTGCCGGTGTTGCGGGCGGGGTTGGGAATGGCAAACGCGATGCACGACGCGCTGCCCGAAGCGATCGTCTGGCACCTGGGTATCTACCGCGACCACGAAACCTTGAAGCCCATGACGTACTACAACAAGCTCCCCGCGAACCACGGATTGGACGTGGCGTTCGTCCTCGATCCGATGTTGGCGACTGGCGGTTCCGCGATTGCCGCGATCGAGATTTTGAAGGCCGCCGGCGTACCGCGTGTCAAGTTCATCGGCTTAATCGCGGCCCCGGAAGGGGTGGCGGCACTGCAAGCCGCCCACCCGGATGTCCCCGCATACTTGGCGGCCATCGACACGCAGTTGAACGAGATGGGCTACATCGTCCCCGGACTCGGGGATGCCGGCGACCGTCAATTCGGAACCGTTTGATGGACCGCTACTTCGCACTTTTCAGCCATTTCTCGAAATCTGCGACGTGTTTTTCCACCACGGTCATCGGCCCACTGAGGCGGATGTGCGTGGTCTCTTCCTTATCCCGCAGGATTACCCACACGGCACGGTAGTCCGGTTTCAGTTCTTCTTTCGACTTCGGATCGCGGGGCCGGTCCCGATATTTCCAAGTCCCGGTGATGTCCAAGACGTGCGATGTGGCCGTGCCCACTTCGTACTTGGATACCTTGGCAATGTCGTCAATGGTCATACCTTCCGGTGGCATGAAAGTCGCTTTCCACTCGGCGAACTTCTCCTCCACTTTCGGCGACGCTTCCTTGTAGACCGCCACTTCCGCGTCCGCGAACGCCGGGTCGCCGGACGGTAACTTGAACTGATACGACCGCAACAGATTGTTTGGCTTTTCACTCTTCCAAGTGGCCGGCGCCGTTGCGGAGAGCGTGCCGAGTTTCACCACGGTCGGCTTGGGATCGGCTGTAAGAATGAGAAGCGGCAGGATGATAATCTGGATCAACATGGTGCGGTCCTTATGCGTGTCGTTCCGGGTCCAGGCGAACCGGCGACGT